>JAKAHQ010000353.1 GCA_021814855.1 Bacteroidota bacterium
GGGTTAAGTAACATTATTTATTCTATAATAAAGCGCGCATCGGATATACCTGGTCATCAAACTTATACGCAGATGATTACGAGCGCATTCACAGTTGGGTTCGGAGGCTCTGCCGGTTTGGAAGCGCCTATTGTTGCCACCGGGGCTGCTATTGGATCCAATGTTGCAAAGAAACTTCAGCTTAATATTCAAATAAGAACATTGCTGCTCGCTTGCGGTTCGGCCGCGGGTATAAGCGCTATTTTCAACAGCCCTATTGCCGGTGTAATTTTTGCATTTGAAGTGCTGCTGCCGGATTTATCAATTCCATACTTTATTCCATTATTGATTTCTTCTGCTTCATCGGCTGTAGTATCAAAATTTTTATACAGCGGTCAGCTTTTCTTTCTTGTAACCGAAGGCTGGCAGATGAATGCTATTCCATATTATATACTGCTTGGCATCTTTTGCGGTTTTGTATCTGTTTACATGATTAGAATGACTTTATATATCGAGGGATATTTACACAAACAAAAAAAATCTTACAAGAAAGCCATACTGGGTGGCTTAGCTTTATGTGTTTTAATTTTTGTGCTGCCGTCTTTATTCGGTGAAGGATATGATACAATCTCTGGACTGCTTGTTCTTAATTACAAAACGCTTTTAGATAACGGTATATATTCTAAATTTGGTTCAAGCGAGTTTTTAATTCTCGGAATAGTATTCTTATCGGTTTTTGCCAAGGTCGTGGCAACCTCTTTAACAGTTGGCTCCGGAGGTAACGGCGGAATCATAGCTCCTTCTTTGATAGTTGGCGCTCTTGCGGGCTTTTTTCTTGCGCGCATTTTTACGGTACTTCACATTACAAATCTTAATCATGTAAACTTCCTCGCCGTTGGCATGGCGGGTATTTTAAGCGGCGTAATTCACGCTCCTTTAACGGGCATCTTCTTGATTGCCGAAATTACAGGCGGCTATGTTCTAATTGTTCCGCTTATGATTGTTACAGCCCTTTCATATTTTATATCAAGGCATTTTCAGGGTTACTCGGTTTACACATCTGCACTTGCAGAACAAGGAATTCATTTTAGATCGAACAAAGACAAAGTGTTGTCGCATCAATTCCAATTAACCGAAATTGTTGAACCGAACATCAGGATCATTCGTCCGAACCATTCATTGAGAAAAATTATCGAAATAATTTTCAACTCAAGACAAAATATTTACCCGGTTGTTGATGAGGATAATAAATTAGTCGGTATCATTAATCTTGACGACATCCGCGAATTCCTGCTTAATTCAGAACTATATGATATAATATTAGCCTATGAAAGTATGAATAAGAATTTCTTTAAAGTTGATGTGAATGAGCAATTCGATAAAGTAATAAAATTATTTGAAGAGAATAGGATGTACAGCCTCCCGGTTGTGGAACAAGGCGAGTATGTCGGGTTAATAAATAAATCCGAAGCTTTTAATAAATACGCACTGCTTTTATTGGAAGAACACGACAATATTCTTTAAACAGAATTTTGGAAAAAGTTTGCTAAAGAATTCCGTTTAAAAATTCTTTTACCCTCCATTATTTAAAATCCTTTTATATTTGCCTCGTTACTTTTCTTACGAGGTGAAAATGAAATCTTGGCTTATCGTTTGTATGTTTATTTCAGTATGCAGTACTTTTGCGCAGCAAAAAACTATCGAGCAAAGAATTGATTCGGTGATGACTTTGATGACAATTGACGAAAAAGTTGGTCAACTTGTTCAATATTCCGGCGGATTTGATACCGGGGCAAAGACACGGGAATTGCAAGAGACAAAGGAAGAACTTGTCAAAGAAGGAAAAATAGGTTCATTATTTAATGTTATAGGTGCTCAAGCAACTAGAAAAATTCAAAAAGTTGCAGTTGAAGAATCGCGCTTGAAAATACCTTTGATTTTCGGATTGGATGTAATCCACGGAGTGCAAACAACATTTCCTGTTCCGCTTGCCGAAGCATGCACATGGAACCCCAAATTAGTAGAACAATCTTCACGCTGGCAGGCAATTGAAGCCTCGGCATTGGGAATAGAATGGACTTTTGCGCCGATGGTTGATATTGCTCGCGATCCAAGATGGGGAAGAATAGTTGAAGGCAACGGCGAAGATCCTTATCTGGGTTCAGTAATGGCAGCCGCAAGAGTAAAAGGGTTTCAGGGAAACAATCTTTCGGCAGATAATACAATCCTTGCATGTGCAAAACACTTTGCGGCATACGGAGGAGCTGAAGGCGGCCGAGACTATAATACCGTTGATATATCTGAAAGAACCCTTCGTGAAATTTATTTAAGACCATTTAAAGCCGCTGTTGACGCGGGAGTTGGCTCGCTCATGTGTTCATTCAATGAGATTGGGGGCATTCCGTCGTCCGCGAACAAATTTTTACTAACAACAATATTGCACAATGAATGGAAATCCGATGCGTTTGTTGTTAGTGATTGGAATTCTATTGGCGAACTCGTCCGTCACGGAATAGCAAAAGATCCGCAAGACGCGGCAACGTTGGCAATCAATGCCGGTGTTGATATGGATATGCAATCTAATGCTTATCATGATTATCTGGCAGAACTTGTAAAGTCCGGTAAAGTTTCTGAAAAAGTTTTGGATGAAAGAGTAAGAAGAGTCTTAAAAGCAAAGTTTGAACTCGGGCTTTTTGATAATCCTTATAAATATTGCGATGAGGAAAGAGAAAAACAAAATGTACAGAGTAAAGGTATTGTAGAAGCTTCTTTAGCCGAAGCGCGCGAATCAATGGTTCTTCTTAAAAATCAAAATAGCCTTCTTCCGTTAAAAAAGAATCTACAAAAAATTGCCGTCATTGGTCCGTTGGCAAATTCGAAAAGAGATCCGCTTGGTCCCTGGAATCAGCAGAGGGATACTTCTACCGTTGTTACAGTTGTTGAGGGAATTAAAAATAAATTAGGGAATGATTGTGAAGTAATTTATGAAAAAGGATGCAGCATGAATGATACTGTGAAATCAAATTTTGAAAAAGCAAAAGCCGCAGCAGAAAAAGCCGATGCTGTAATATTAGTTGTCGGAGAATCTTTATCTATGAGCGGTGAAGCCGGATCTAGAGCTTCATTGGATTTACCTGGGGTTCAAGAAGAACTTGTTAAATATATATTTAATGTAGGCAAACCCACGGTTGTTGTATTGCTGAACGGCCGGCCGTTGACTATTAATTGGATTTCCGAAA
>JAKAHQ010000354.1 GCA_021814855.1 Bacteroidota bacterium
AAAAAATAATAACCATTTCAGGAGAATTGACAATGATTTGGACCGTCGAATTAGCATCTTATCTAGATGACGCTCCATGGCCGGCAACAAAGGAAGAATTAATAGATTACGCTGAAAGAATCGGGGCTCCGTTGGAAGTAGTTGAAAACTTGCAAGAGCTTGAAGATTCTGATGAACCGTATGAAACCATTGAAGATATTTGGCCGGACTATCCTAGCGATGAAGATTTCTTTTATAACGACGATGATGAGTTTAAATCGTAGTTTATGGATATCTAATGAACGATCTATGGGACGTTATATTTCAACAAAATAAAGCCAAGGAAGTACTTACAAATATTTACAAATCGAGGCGTGTTCCACACGCCTTTATTTTTAGCGGAAGGGAGGGGATAGGAAAATTTTTTACCGCCGTTCAATTCGCAAAACTGTTAAATACAAATCCGGCTAATCCGCAATCAAGCGAAATAATTCATAACAAAATTGCGGCATTGCAGGAACCATACGTAAAACTTGTTATTCCTTTGCCAAGGGGCAAAAATGAAACCGGCGAAGACTCAGCCACCGAAAAGCTGCCTCAAAGCGTTTTAGAATCACTTCAGGATCAAATTCATAATAAGTCTATAAATCCTTATGGTAAAATTTCTATTGAAGGCGCCAACACAATAAAGATCAACAGCATAAGAGACATTAAAAAATTTATTTTGCTCAGCACAGAAAGTATTCTCTTCCGAATAATTATTATCGATGATGCTCATCTTATGAACGATCAGGCGCAAAATTCATTGTTAAAAAACTTGGAAGAACCTCCCGAAGGAATTATATTTTTACTTGTAACAGATCAAAAGGAAAAGCTTCTTCCGACAATTCAATCGCGATGCTGGGTTATTGACTTTGAACCGTTGTCGGAAAATTCGGTACGCGAGATCCTTATACGGCATTTCTCAATTGAACCCGCATTAGCTGAAAAGGCCTCCAAATTCTCCGAGGGCTCCGTGCAGTCCGCTCTTTCTTTGATAACACAGTTTGACCTTAAGGAGATTCAAGAACATACTATTTCGTTTCTTCGTTTTGCATTAGCTAAGAGGTATAATTCCGCATATAGGGAATTATCAAATTTCATTTCAGATACCTCACGGAATTCTTTAACCATTCTAATCCGTATGATAAAGTCGTGGTTAGACGATGCTGTTAAAAACAAAAATAATCTTGAGAATTATTATTTTGAAGATTTCCGAGAGACTTTAGAGAAGTTTAATAATAGGTATTACAAAACCAATATTAATGCGCTGATGACAGACCTTGATAACCTTGAAAGTTATTATGATAAAA
Organism: Bacteroidota bacterium; assembly: GCA_021814855.1. The sequence goes on from JAKAHQ010000354.1 coordinate 1,332, forward strand.
ATGTTAACTTGAATGTGTTATGTTTGAGTCTTATATTTGAAATAGCTTCGCTTACTATTTGGAATTAATTAGTGTTCGATTTTATAGATAGATCTGTTTTAGGGTGTGATATATCCCGCCACGAAGAAGAATCCGAGTCTGCAATTACTCCAAGGATTATCGATTCCATTCTTATTGATACAATCAAAGAGCGTCATTATAATTCAAGCGGTTGTTTTGCATGCTGTCCTTATTTCGATAACAAAATTATCGACGAGCATCGGAACATACTTGAGGTAGTATGCAACGGTTTACTGCCATGCAATTATTGTGAAATAATCGATCAATCTTTAACAGGTATTTTACCGGGCGAATTCGTAATTGTCCAATTAGCCGATTCATTGGAAATAGCTCAAGTTAAATTAACCGGCGAATTAGTTAAACTGAAAAGACATTATCTTGGTCTGTTCGGCGAGGAATTGCCTAAAGTAATCCGGAAAGCTTCGATAGAAGATTTTTCTAAGGTAAGAAAAAATTTGCAGGATGAAGAGCGGGCGGTACCTTTATTCAGAAAATCAATCGAAAAATTTAATCTTAACATGAAGCTGGTTAATATACATTTCCAGTTTGATCGTAAAAAACTTTATTTCTTCTATACTGCTGACGGCAGAATCGATTTTAGAGAATTGGCTAAAGAACTTGCCGCAGAATTCCGAACGAGAATCGAACTTCGACAAATCGGTGTAAGGGATGAAGCCAAAAAAGTAGGGGGCGTAGGCACATGCGGCCGGGAGTATTGTTGTATTTCATTTTTATCCAGTTTTAAAAGAATTACAACCCAATTAGCTAACGAGCAAAATCTATTATCCAGTATGGGAAAATTAAGCGGCCCGTGCGGAAAATTAAAATGCTGCCTTTCATTTGAAGTTGAATAAAACTATTAAATAGTTCTATTAAATTTTACACTTCCAAAAGGTCATGAATGAAAAAAGTAGTAATTGTTGAATCAAAAAGGACGCCCATCGGGTCTTTTAACGGAAGTCTTTCTTCTTTAAGCGCACAGCAGTTAGGCGCTGCTGTTATTAAGGATCTCCTTAAAGTATCCGGCATAGATCCAGCCAGTGTTAACGAAGTGATTATGGGGAATGTGCTTGCGAGTGGTCTTGGTCAGGCGCCGGCAAGACAAGCGGCGTTAATTGCCGGGCTACCCAACTATACGGAATGCTTAACTATTAACAAGATGTGCGGAAGCGGACTTAAAGCCGTGATGCTCGCTCATCAGGCAATTTTATGCGGAGATGCTGATGTAGTAATTGCAGGTGGAATGGAAAGCATGACGAATGCGCCGTACATTCTTCCTCAAGCAAGAAACGGTTATCGGCTTGGCCACGGAAAAATAATTGATTCGATTATAATCGATGGGCTGTGGGATGTATATAACGATATTCATATGGGAAGTTGTGCCGAAGTATGTGCAAAGAATTTAAATTTCAGCCGGCAAGATGTTGACGATTTTGCCGTTAACTCTTACAAAAAAGCAATTTCGGCACAGACCGAAAAATTGTTCGACGAAGAAATAACACCGGTTGAAATTAAAACCAAAAAAGGAATTGAGATAATATCGGAAGATGAAGAACCGAAAAAAGTAAATTTCGATAAGATTCCGACTCTAAAACCTGCATTTGAAAAAGACGGGATTGTAACGGCTGCCAACGCATCCAAAATAAATGACGGCGCCGCTGCACTTTTAATTATGTCTGAAGAATTTGCCATCGAAAAAGGTTTTAATCCGTTAGTAGAAATAATTGCGCAGGCTTCCGCCGCTAAAGCGCCTATTGATTTTCCTATTGCGCCGGTTGATGCAATTGCAAAAGTATTGTCTAAGGCAAATCTCAAAATTGATGA
>JAKAHQ010000355.1 GCA_021814855.1 Bacteroidota bacterium
ATTGGGCGAGTCAACATTAATTACGTTTACTTCAGCTTTATTTTCTGCCGGCGCGCCGGGATTAAATACGTTGGGACGCAGCACAAAAATTTTATTTTCCGAATTTAGTTTAATATCGATTAAGACCTTGCCTGCAAAAATAGGACGAGTAGCCACAACATCGGAGCTTTCAATATTCAGAGCTGTGCAGTCCATAGCAACAGCGGCATTCAACCTTACGGCAACTCTCGGGGCTAAATCTTTGCCCAATGAAGTGTTGGCAAGAAATAAAATATTGCATCCCTGTTCCGCTGCGTACTTAGAAATGATATCCGTATAAGCCGATGAACTGTAATTTGCCAGTTCAGCATTCTTAAAGTGAGATACTTTTGCAACGCCGTAGCCGCCGATTTTTTCGAGGGATTCAATTTCATTTCCTACCGCTAAAGCTTCGACCGTTCCGGAAGTTTTAGATGCTAATTCCGAAGCTAATTTTGCCGCTTCGAAAGATGATTTTTTTATTTGCCCGTTTCGCTGTTCAATAAAAACTAAAATTTTATTCGCCATAATTTCCTCTTAGATTACTTTAGCTTCTTCTCTTAATAAACGAACCAGTTCCGGAACGGCGGTTGCATCCGTTCCAACAATTTTACCGGCTTGTTTAAGAGACGGTTTTTTCATTCCGAGAATTTCAACGCTGTTGGAAAATTCAACCGGCTGCTTCTCAATTATCTCTTTTTTCTTTGCGGCCATTATTCCTTTTAACGAAGCGTAACGCGGCTCGTTCAAACCCTTCTGGGCGGTAATTAAGGCCGGCAGGGTTGTTTCTACAATTTCTTTGCCGCCTTCAATTTCTCTCTCGCAGGTAATTTTACTTCCGTCAAGGTTAAAACTGACTGCAACTGTTACGGAATTAAATCCCAGAATTTCAGCAGTCATTTGGCCTACAGTAGAATTATCATAATCAACAGATTGTTTCCCAAAGAAAACCAGTTCCGCTTCTTGAGCTTTGATTTCCTCTGCCAGAGCTTTTGCGACAGATAGGGAATCTCTGTAAGATGGATCTTTAAGCAGCATGGCATTATCAATTCCCATTGCCAGGGCTTTACGAAGAGTTTCTTTATTGGCATCTCCGCCTAAACTAATAACAACAGTCTCGCCTCCAAATTTTTCTTTTGTCTTTAGTGCTTCTTCTATAGCAAATTCATCGTATGGATTAACTACAAATGTAACGCCTGCAGGGTCTATACTTTTGCCGTCTCCGCCGATATTTATCTTGGCAGCCGTATCGGGAACGTGGCTAACGCAAACAGCAATTTTCATTTAACCTCCTGGATTTCAAATTATTTGGACAGATAAACGTATTATCTTTGCAACGCCAAATATAAATAAAATTTATTTTTGTGAGGCAATTTTATAAATTGAATTATAACTATTGAACAAGATGAGCACAGAAAAACCGCAAGAGATAATTGAGCCTGTAATTGATGAAGAGGTTACAGTAAATCTCCCCTACAAGGTAATTCTATTCAACGACGATTGGCATACATTCGATGAAGTGATTAACCAAATAATTAAAGCCGTCAAATGCGGTTACGAAGAAGCGCGCGGTTACGCTTTCGAGGCGCATGTTAAAGGAAAAGTCGCGGTTTTTAACGGTGAACTAAATCAGTGTCTTAAAGTCAGTTCAATCTTGGAAGAAATTGCTCTTCATACTCAAATAGTTTCGTAAGCCGTATTTCTCCGGTTTATCGCTTATCGATTTCGAAAAAATTTTACTTATATTTTAAATAGCAATTGTTCATTTAATCGCTTTGGAAAAAAATGCAAATTGGTCTAGTTGGTTTACAGTATTCGGGCAAAACAACTCTGTTTAATACTCTATCGAGCCGTCATTCCGAGTCATCTGCTGTGAAAGAAGAGGCGTCCGTTGAAATTGTTAAGGTGCCGGATGAGCGGCTTGAGAATTTGACAAATATTTTTAAACCGTTAAAACAAGTTAACGCAACAATCGAAGTATTCGATTTACCCGGACTTAAAATGTCCGATGACAATAAAGTGAAAATCACGTCAAATTTTTTGAACGGTGTTAGGAATAACGACGCATTGTTTTATGTTATCAGGGCATTTAAGGATGATTCCGTTCTTCACCCGATGGATTCGATTAATACGCTCCGCGACATAGAGTTTTTGGAGACTGAATTTCTTCTTTCCGATCTGGGCTTTTTAGAAACACGCTTGGAAAAAATTAAAAAGGATGTTCTAAAGTCGAAAGACGAAAAATTAAAACGTGAACTTCCGCTGATTGAAAAATGCCTGGCTCATTGCGAATCCGAGCAGCCGCTTAGAAATCTAAATCTGAGCGATGATGAATTAAAATTATTGGCGGGTTATCAGCTGCTAACGCTTAAGCCATTAGCCATCGCTATTAACTACGACGAGAATTCGATTTCATCGGTCGAAAGTGAAATCGAAAATTTGAAATCTAAGCTTTTGAAGTCGGGCGCCGCTTTAATTCCTTTCTTTGCCAAGATAGAGTTAGAACTCTCCAAACTTGGCGATGAAGATAGAAAAGTTTTTATGCAGGATTACGGTATAAGTGAATCTGCGCTAAGCAAAATTTTACGAACATCGTATGAAATGCTCGGTCTTCAATCATTTTTTACGGTGGGCGAAGATGAGAACCGAGCATGGACGATCAAAAAAAATTATACTGCGCAACAAGCCGCCGGTGTAATTCATACCGATTTTTTCAACCGCTTTATTCGTGCCGAAGTTGTGCACTACGACGATTTTATGAAATACGGTTCATTCCATAAATGCAAAGAAGCGGGTGTGTGGAGACTCGAAGGAAAAGAATATATTGTGAAGGACGGAGACATTTTAAATATCCGTCATAATTAATGGGGCATTAACGCGCGGATATTCCGCATTATTTTTCAGGAGGAATCAATGTCGGCATCAGAAATAAATAATTTATCACCGTCCTTGCTTTGGAAAAGATTTCACGAGTTAAGTCAAATACCCAGGGCATCTAAAAGCGAACAGCAGGTTCGGCTTTATCTTAGAAATTTTGCCGGGCAGCACAATCTTTTAATAGACGAAGACGAAGTTGGAAATATTTTGATTCAGGTTCCTCCCAAACCGGGTTTTGAGAATTCACCTGTTGTCGTATTACAGGGACACGTTGATATGGTCTGCGAAAAGAACCGAGATAAAGTTCATGA
>JAKAHQ010000356.1 GCA_021814855.1 Bacteroidota bacterium
CTCGTAACGCACAGAAAAATAATGATTTGCTTACTGTCGATTCAATCTCGGTAATTTTTTTCTTAAGATTTTCGTTTTCTCTTTCTAAAAGTGTAATTCTATTACTCAGGGCTTGATTTGCATCGAGCAATTCGCTTCCCTTTTGAATAAAATAATAAATCTGTTTCTCAAGAGCATTAAGCTCGTCAAGAAAAATATCGTATTTAGATGATTCCGCCAATCAACTGCCTCTTAATTGAGCATTTAATTTTTGTTCAACCGATTTAATTGCATTACGAAAATCTTTATCTACTTCTTCTTCGGTCAAAGTTCTGTCCGAATGATAATACTCTAATTGAAAAGCAAGGCTCTTTTTTTCTTTACCTAAGCTTTCACTTTGAAAGATATCAAATAACTTTATATTATGCAACAAGTTAGAACTAGCATGCTTTATTGTATTAATAACGACCTCGGAATTTATATCGTTATTTAGTATAAATGCAAAATCTCTATATACCTTCGGAAACTTGAGGGGCTCAGCGAATACCTTCTTAGGCAGTTCAATACTCTTTAAATACTCAACATCACATACAAAACAATATACCTCCACATCGATGTCGAACAAAGCGCAAATTTCCTTTTTGATTCTGCCGCCTTCGCCAATCTTTGCACCGTTCATCTTCATATCGAAAATACGTTCGTAAATAGCGGATTCTTCATCTGCAAAATTTATATTGAACGATACGCCGGTCAATAGTTTACCTAAGAATGATTCGACTGTTCCAATCAAATCATATACGTCAAATTTTCTGTCCTTTTCAAACCACTCATCTCGGATTGCATTTCCGGTTAACGTAACTAAGACATGTTCTTTTTCCGCAAAGTCATCAAAGCTTTTGATTTTTTGATCCGTTTTTAATTCGAATACTTTGCCAATCTCAAAAAGCTGTAAATCCTTTTCGTTCACTTTAATGTTTCTAGAAATTGTAGTGAGCATTCCCGGCAACAACGAAGTACGAAGATGAGACATTTCGCTGCTCTGGGGATTAAGCATCTTAATCGGATTACCGAATTTCTTTGCCGTCTCTTCCCCAAGCAACGAATTCGTGATGATTTCATAGAAGCCCAGGGCGTTTAACGTTTCTCTAATTTTCCCGCTGAATGCCGAATGATCTACCTTTTTCTCGAGTGTGACGAAAATTTTATTTACTTCCGGAATTTTATTGTAGCCGTATATACGTGCTACTTCTTCAATCAAATCAATTTCTCTTTCGATATCATGGCGGTAAGTTGGAACCTCAACGGTTATTTCGTCCATAGATTTCGATTTTATTCCAAACCCGAGGCGCAATAAAATTCTTTCAACTTCTTCAGGTTCCACATGGTAGCCAAGAATTTTACCAACTCTGGCAAATCTTATAGAGGCAACCTTCATTGCGATTGTTTTGGGATAAACATCAATTTCGCCGGAAGCAATTTCTCCGCCCGCTGTTTCAAAAATTAATTGCGCCGCTCTTTGAGCCGCCCAAACGGTAATATTCGGATCGCTGCCGCGCTCAAAACGGTATGATGCGTCTGTAGATAAGCTTAAATGCTTAGCTGTTTTTCTGACCGAAGAAGGATTGAAGAAAGCGCTCTCGATCAAAATATTTTTCGTGGATGAAGTCACTTCGGAATTTTCTCCGCCCATAACTCCCGCCACCGCCACCGGTTTAGCACTGTCGCATATCATCAAATCTTTTGGCTCCAGCGTTCTCTCTTTTGAATCTAAAGTCGTAAATTTTTTATCGTTACCTGCCTGTCTTACTATTATTTTTTTGCCTCCCAAATTATCAAGATCGAAAGCATGCAGAGGTTGCCCGACTTCGTAAAGTACAAAATTGGTTACATCAACAACGTTGCTAATCGGTCTTAGGCCAATACTTTTCAATCTTCTCTTAAGCCATTCCGGTGATTCTTTAATCTCAACACTGGTTACAACTTTACCAACATATCTTGGGCAATTTTCGGCATCAAGAATTTCAATGGAGGCGAATTCTTCCGATTTCTTTTTCGATTCTGCTATTTTAATTTCGGGAAGTTTTAATTCACGATTGAAAATTGCTGCCAGGTCTCTTGCAATGCCGATGTGGCTTAATGCGTCCGCACGGTTCGGAGTAATAGCAATCTCAAGAATGACATCATTCATTTCAAGAGCTTCGGCAACTGGCACTCCTTCTTTCAAGGATTCATCCAGTACCATTATTCCACTATGATCATCGCTTAAACCAAGTTCTCTTTCCGAGCATAACATACCAAACGAAACTTCTCCCCTAATCTTGGCCTTCTCCAATTTCATTCCACCGTTGGGAATAACTGCGCCTACTTTTGCAAATACAACTTTCTGCCCTGTTGCAACATTAGGTGCGCCGCAGACGACGCTAAACTCTTCCTTGCCGTCGCTGACCTTGCATAAAGATAATTTATCGGCGTTCGGATGCTTCTTTGCTTCATGAACCAAACCAACAACCATATTTTCGAACTTCTTTGATTGATCAACAACCTCTTCAACTTCGAGTCCTGCATAAGTAAGTTTATCAACAATCTCGTCTACGGAAATTCCGTTAAGATCAATGTAGTCCTTCAACCAATTAAGAGAAATTTTCACTTTATCACCTTTTTACTTTTAAGCACTCAATGAAGCCGCAATTAAAATTGAGTTAAGAATCGTTTATCGTTATCGAACAAAGTACGAATGTCGTCGATGCCATACTTTCGCATGGCTGTTCTTTCAATCCCCATTCCGAAAGCATAGCCGGTATATTTTTCCGGATCGATGCCGACGTTTGTAAGTACTTGCGGATCTACCATACCGCATCCAAGAATTTCCAGCCAGCGCCCTTGCTTACCCTTTGGCTGCCACCAAACGTCCATTTCCGCGCTCGGCTCGGTGAATGGAAAGAAGCTTGCCCTGAATCTGTACGGAACATCTTGACCGTAAAACTGTTTTGCAAAAGCAACAAGGGTTCCTTTCAATTCGGCAAACGTAACATCTGTATCAACATACAAACCTTCTACCTGATGGAACAAACAATAACTTTTTGCGCTTATTGCTTCGTTGCGAAAAACCTTGCCGGGCATTAATGCTCTTATCGGTGGTTTAGAGTTTGTCATAACTCTAACCTGTACCGGCGAGGTATGTGTACGCAAAAGAAAATCTTCCGTAACGAAAAATGTATCCTGCATAT
>JAKAHQ010000357.1 GCA_021814855.1 Bacteroidota bacterium
GTTGGATAATTCTTCCGAGTAAAGATTATGTTCCATAACGTAAGCAACTTTTTTATTATCGGGCGAAAATTTTGCAAACATAAGCGTGGAAGGTTTTGCATTCCCTCCCAACTTCAAAAGTTTATGAGTATTTAAATTCAGCACATAATAATCGCCGCGGGTATTGTAACGCCAAACCCTGGCAGTGTTTGTAAAAATCATCAGCATGGATTTATCCGAAGACCAGCTATAATCTGCTATCGACAGCGGTTTAGTTTCTCCCTCGGGAATCAAATATTTGGCCGGAACCATAATTTCTTTGTTACCGGTTTCCGATTCATACCGAACAATATCCCGCCCATCGGGTGTATCCTGAGATTTTTCGAGAGTAGTATAATATTTCCCGTTTTCAATAAATCGCGCCGGTCCAAATCTTTCTCCAAAAAATTCCGGCTTTTTAAATAATCTATCTAATGTAAGTATAGACTGGTCTTCTGTCTGCGAAAACAGCGGTTGAAATGAAACAGCAAACAGCATTAGTAAAAAGAAATTTCTAATTGATCGCATAGATTAAATTCCCGATGATGGTTGGATAAATTTTCGGAAAAATTGGCTGAAATGGTTAGAATGTCAAGAAAATTATTCTTTTAAGTTTTTGTAAATAAATCTTTACTCGTATTAATCATATTGTATAGTTGCAAGCAATTCGACCGCTAACAAATTTTATTTATGCATCTCCGAGATCTCACGAAGAATCTAAGACCGGTACCTTATTTAAGTGAACAATTGATTGGCTTACATAAATTCAGAAGTGATTAATAAATTTAATTTGGTTAATTAACGATTTTGCTACCTCGCGGAATTCCCAGGTCTTACATTTCAAAGTACCCCCGGCAGGACTCGAACCTGCGCACATGGCTCCGGAGGCCAACGCTCTGATCCACTGAGCTACGGGGGCATTTCTAATTGCGTAATCCACAATCAGCATCAGTTCATCAAAAATATCCTACTTACACTGGCAAACTTAACAACTCAACTATCCGTCTATATACCTGTGAATTTAATTGATACAACAATTTGTGCCGGATTCGACCAAACAAATAAATAATCTTGAGAAAGATATAAAGTTTGCAAATAATCTTCCGGGAATTTTTTGCTGGAACTTAGGGCTGACTGAAAGAATAAAATTATAAAAATTTCTTCATGTTGACTTTTATTTTTATTTACTAATTTTTTAAAGAGAATATTTAAGGGAATTGTAATCGTGTCAGCCAAAACAAATAAAATAGTTGAAGACGTAATTGCTTCATTGAAACAGCTTCCGGCGCCGGGTAAAAAAACAGGATCGTTTTGGGATTTTATGAAGGCCCAGCTTTCCGACGAAGGAACGTGGAACCAAAGTCATCTTCAAGTAATTGAGAAAGAAATTAACAATCAATTACATAAACTTGACAAGCAAACAATCCAAGACATGTGGATGGACACCGAAGCAGGATCTGAAAAATCCGAATCCGATAAAAAAGTGGGCGTTGCAGAGATGAAAGAAGATCTTACTGATGTACTTATGGGCGATGTTATGGATCGAATGGACGATAACTATACTTCGCGGGATACTTTTTATACCGAGAGCACATACGTAAACGAATCCTCGAAGGAAGATATTGACGATAAAGAATTTGACGAGGATGCCGAACCCGATAAAGTTGAGGATGAGGAATTAAACATGGACGACGAAGAATTTTTTGACGACGAGTTCGAAGATGAGGACGACACAAATTTTTAATTCTATTATATTATTGATTGGTATCTGCGCATTTAGAATTAACGCTCAGTCGATAAACAAGCAACAGCCGCCGGATACCTCAAAAAAAGCGGTAGATACTTTTCTTCAAAACGAATTAAACAAAAGAAGTTTTACCGGCGAAACTTTCAACAGCAACTATATTCCACTGCCGGGCAATCCGGTACAGCTCGATACTTCCACACTCTGGCTTCAGACCCGCTTGCAACTTGGAGAAATGGTGTCGGACGATCCGATGAAATCCAACTTCAAAGCCAGCGTACTCAATCCCCTGCGTCAGCAATTTGCCGGCATAGAAAGTATGAAGGCAATTAAATATATTCTTGCAACAATTCAAGCCGGCGCTGTTGGCTACCTGGCTTACGAACACATCAGAAAATACGGATTCCTGAAAAAGAAATAATCCGCTGATCCGTTATTTAAAATAGTAAAGCCGTCGTAAACCAAGTAACTTTTAGTATCGCTTATTAGTCTAAAACACCGATAATAAATTATTCGAGATGATAAAATGAAAAAGATCTACTTGCTTACTGTAATTTTATTTTTCAACGCATCCTTATTTGCACAGGATGATTCGTTTTGGTCGTCGGACGATGATACATCAAATTGTTCTCATTCCAGCTTAGATCTTGGTTCAAACAGCAGCGGTATAAGTTTCGGTAACTCAGAAAATTGGAACGGAATACGGTTTAACTTTTCCGATTGCGATATCAACAGAATTAACGGCATCAATTTTACATTTTGGAAACCCGATAATTGTTCCGGTTCCGAAATAAACGGAGTCGCTTTAGGATTAGCGCCTGCCGGAGGAAAAATCAGAGGCCTTTCCTTTGGTCTTGCCGCAATTGTTACGGAAGAAGAACTGCAGGGTATTTCCGTAGGCGGATTGGCAATTGTTTCTAACGGCGATGTGAACGGAATTACAGCGGGCGGACTTGCCCTGGTTGGAAACGGAGAATTAACCGGAATTAATTTTGGCGGACTCGCGGTAGTTTCCAAGAACGATATGACAGGTATTAACTGCGGCGGATTAGCATTGGTATCCGAAGGTGAGATGACTGGAATAAATTTTGGCGGATTAGCATGTGTTACAAAAGGTGGAATGACGGGAATTAATTTCGGCGGATTGGCTTTAGTTTCGGATCAGAGTATGCTAGGCATTAACTTTGGCGGTCTCGCTCTTGTAGGAAAAGAAGGATCCGTTGATGCCGGCCACGGCGATGCGGATCCGATCGTTGGCGCCCAACACGCGGCCGGAAGCTTTGGTGCCCGAAATGGTGAACGTGGCGGCAGCCAGGCTGCCGGCGGCAGTGTACTTGAGAAAATCGCGGCGGTTGTGGCGGGACATGTTTCGCTCCTGATTATTTGCAGGAAATACTCGGTCGGCCAGGCAGGCGTTGTGGCCAACACACGCGGGA
>JAKAHQ010000358.1 GCA_021814855.1 Bacteroidota bacterium
ACGATAATTATTTCAAATGCCTGGATTTAATTCTATAAACAAAATTCGCATATCAAAAATAAGCTATTGGATTTATTTTAAGTACATGATTTTTTTTGTGAGAACCATCTCGGGTGTACTAAGAGCGACAAAATAAACGCCGCTCGAAAATTTGGTCGCATCAAGTTCTATTACATGATCGCCGGCGTCGTATCTGCCGGAGGTCAATTCTTCGCATTTTCTTCCAAGCACATCATATACGGAAATATTAAGCACGGTCTGTTTAGGAAGCGTGAATCGAATATTAGTCGAATAATTAAACGGGTTGGGAAAAGATTGTAATCCCATTTCTTTAGGCACGGCCCCGTTTTCATTTACTGAAGTCGTCGAATCCTTTTCAATTACAACGCCGTGTAAGATTGGAAATCCCGTTTCCGGTTTGAAATAGATTTCCAGCATATTATCGTCGATGCTGATCCCGTTAATATCTTTTTCCAAAATACTGGCCGAACCTGATTCCTTGAAAATATCGAGCATGTGAATTTTTTCGTTTCCGTTTACGTAAACATCGAATACACGTTCCCCGGCATTTTTCTTTTCCGTCTCTGTAAAAAACAATTTGACGTTGTAATAGCCGTTGCGCAATCTATGGCGGTAGAATGTAATTCCATCTAAACCGTTTTGGCAAAGAGATGCGTATTCGCCTGCAGTTGCAACTCCGCTCTCCTGTTTAACCGTACCGCCGATTGAACCGTACTCTTTCGATTCATCCCACTTTTGTTCACTTAGTACGCCGTTGCCGGCGCTTTGATCATTTCCTATATCGATAACCAGCGGCAGAGAATGCGCACTCTGCAAATTGAATTTGCTCAAAGCTGAAGTATTGGCAGCAGGAGATAAATCTTTTATTCCAATAAACGCGGCGGGATATGTCTTATCCGGAGACGCGCCTTTAACATCAAACATAATTTTCCGTTTTGAAGGAAGAAGATTTGGATTGGAAAGTGTTAACAAGGTAATGTAATTAGAAATTTGTTCCGCTGAAGTTTGATCGACTTCTTCCGAAAAATTCACAAACATCTGATCGCCAAAAGCCCATGCATTAACCGGGTAAGGCGCATCCACATCGGTATCATCTATTGGGCTGGCGTGACTAGCTGTTTGATTGGCTTTAGTCATACATAAAAGCAGATAGCCGTCTTTCACCAAAACATTATTCGGTTGAAAATCGCATAGGTTGGAGCCAAAGGTTGAACTGGACTTGATCCATCGGTTGGAATCGAAAGTGTTAAAATCGTCAGTCCATTTTAAAGTGAAATTATTGTTCACTCCCGGCGTATATTCATAGTACTTCACCCAATCGTACATTGCATAAAGCGGAAGACTGCTGTCGTTAAAAGTTCCGGCCCAATCAACGGAATTCGGCATCCAGAAATTCATCATAATTGCTTGAGGAAGAAACAGCGCTTGAATGCGATCGCTGTTGTCCCTGTGAATTTCAAATCCGTCGACAGACCATGCTACATAATCCGGTGTCCACTCAATGGCATAAACGTGGAAAGCGGCATGAGGATTAAAGCTAACCGTCTGCTTGTAGTTAACGCCGGATTGATCCGGAGTAAAAGTTGTATACTGAACCTCGTTGTGATCTTTGCCCATTATTTCAATATCAATTTCATTATAAATGCTTGAGCTTGTATTGTAGGTAAACAATGTTGAGGTAACGCCGCTCGCATCGGCGGATTTCATTCTTACTTCAATTCTGCCGTAGAGATAAGATTCTTTTGTTCGAACCTCTCCGCTCCAGTAATTTTTTGATTGCGCATTTACAATGCCAACCGAGAAAAGAACAGTTATTACTACAAGTAAATAATTTTTTTTCATAAATGATTTTCCGTCCCTTAAGGATTTGCTTTAGCTTGAATAATTTGATTTCCTTTACTAATTCCGCCTTCGTTAAAACTATCTATTGAAAAATAATAATCGACTCCTGCGGTAAGTCCGTGAAGCTCAACATAATTGTTTTCATAAACCATTAGATGGTTATACAACTTGTTTTTGTCGGCGCCGTAATTAATCATATAACCGGTAGCGGTTTTATCTTTTTCCCATTTTAAAGAAGCGTTCCTGGTATCGGCCAAATCTCTTACCGCGGTAAAAGAATTAACACTTTTAGGCTTGGGAAAGGAAGCATTGCCAAATACTCTAAAACCAGATACGGCAAATGTTCCGCCTGGGACATGAAGATTAATTAGTTTTATATAACGTGCGTTAACCGGTTTAGACAATTCTATATAATCATGAGGCGCGTCAACAGCATTGTTGCTCTTATCTACCATGGTTTTCCAATTAACACCGTCGTTCGAGTATTCAATTTTATACTGGTAATAAATACCTCCCTTTTTTCCAAAAATATTTGTTTCATGTTCCGCAAAATTAATTTGCAGCGCTTTAACCAAACTTTTTCTTCCAAGATCAACACCGATCCATTCGCCTTTGTCACCGGTCTTCGCGCTCCAATACGTTCTTATGTTTTCATCAAACGCGTTAGTCGTCGGCAAAGAATCTATTGTGGAAGATGCGGCTGCATTCTTTTTGTAAGAAAGAAGCATCCAGCCTGTAAATGAATTTTGAACGGGCTCATTTTTCTTAACCGGCATCAACTGCGGATAATCTCCCCATGCGGTTTGAGCAAACATTACTCCGTCTTTATCAAAGCCTGCCGGAAAAATTCCGAGTCTGCGTTCGAACATGTGCTTAACTGAAATTGTTTGAGTCGCGATGTGCCAATAATTTCCAAACTTATCCCGGAAAGTGCTTCCGTGCCCGGCGCCGCAAATAAATCCTCCATGCTTTAACGAAAACGGATTACTGCGCTGACAAACAAACGGACCAAACGGACTTTCCGAAACATAAACTCCGTCGGCATAACTTTTAAATTCCGTACCGGGAACGGCAAACTGCAAATAATATTTTCCGTTATATTTATTCATCCATGAACCTTCGAACCACGGATTATTTTTCGAAGTGTTATCATCGCCGGGTCTTTCCCATCCATAATCCTTTACATCCGCGCCGAACAATTCTTTCGGATTGCCGATTGGCTGAAGATTGTTTCTCAAATCAAGTTCGACAACATAAAGCGGATATTTATTCGAACAGCCCCAGTACAGATATAATCTTCCGTCATCATCATAAAAAAGATCGGGGTCTGTTA
>JAKAHQ010000359.1 GCA_021814855.1 Bacteroidota bacterium
ATTACTAACCGCCCGCTGGCAGATTTCCTTCCCACAATCACAATAAAAGCCAAAGATCTTGCTACGGAGATAACAAATTTCAATGTAAAGAAAAATGATTTATCCGGAGAACAAAAAATTACATCCGAACATATAAAGAATAACGAAGATGTAAGAGCCGTACTTTTAAAGAGCAATATAAAACCGGAAGAACTTCCGCCGGAAGAAGATATAAAAAAATTGCAGCGAAGGGTAAAATCTCAAGACAAAAATCTTTTGAAAGAAGCGAAAAAAACGGATGGAAAAAAGATAAATAAAAAGAAAAGTTAACCGGAGTATAAATGCCTTTGGTACTTAAAGAATATCAGAAATCTTCACTTGAAAAGCTTGAGAAATATCTTAAACTATGCAGTCAATGCGGCGATGCAGAAATGGCCTTCCGAGAAATTACAAAAGAAACTTTCGGCGATCCCGCAAAATACAACGACGCCGGATTAGAAAATGTACCTTATGTATGTTTGCGTTTACCGACCGGCGGCGGCAAAACAATTCTTGCGGCAGAATCAATTTCTATTGCAGCTAATCATTTTTTAGAGATTGAATCGCCTCTGGTGCTTTGGCTTGTTCCAAGCAAACCTATTCTTGAACAGACCTATAACGCATTGAACAATCCGCGTCATCCTTACCGCGTTGCTCTAAGCGACTCGTTTCAGGACCGTTTAAATATTATGAAGGTTGACGATGCACTTAACATCTCAAAATCCGACCTCGAAGGAAATGTAAATGTGATTAAGACCACTTATGCCGCCTGGCGCATAGGAGACACAGAATCGAGAAAAGTATATGAATCAAACGGAGCTCTTCATCATCATTTCTCAAATCTTGATGGTAAACTTGTACACGAACTGGAAAAGGTCGAAGAGAACGGCGCATTGAAATATTCTTTAGCCAATCTGATATATCTCAACAACCCATATATAATAATAGACGAAGCTCATAACGCAAGAACTCCTTTGACCTTCACAACATTAAAAAGATTGAACCCGGCTTGTATAGTTGAGTTTACGGCAACTCCTAAAAACGAAGGAAGCGACAGCAGCAATGTGATACATTATGTTTCTGCTTCCGAACTTAGAAAAGACGATATGATAAAACTGCCGATAGAATTATATGCAATACCGGAATGGCATAATACTGTTTAAGAAGCGGTTGCAAAACAAAAAGAGCTGGAAAAAATTTCCGGAGATGAAGAAAAACTGACGGGAAGATATATTCGTCCCATAGTACTTATTCAAGCCGAGCACGACAGCAAAGAAAAGGACACAATTAATGTTGAGATTGTGAGGGAGTATTTGATTTCTAAGTGCAAAATTCCAGAAGAGCAGATAGCCCGCGCAACCGGCGAAGACCGCGAAATTGAAAATGTTGATTTGCTTGAAAGAAATTGCAAAATCAGATTTATTATTACAAAGCAAGCCCTTAAAGAGGGGTGGGATTGTCCGTTCGCATATATTTTCTGTTCTGTGGCAAATGTACGCTCTAATAAAGATGTTGAACAATTGCTGGGACGGGTGCTTAGAATGCCTTATGTAGAAAAGAAACAGCACAAGGAACTGAATGTTGCGTATGCGTTTGCGCGTTCTCTCGACTTTAACACTGTTGCAAAGAATCTTAAGGATTCATTGGTTAATTCCGGTTTTACAAAGCAAGAGGCAAAAACATTTTTGCGCCCCTGCGAAGAACAGGCGTGGTTGTTATCGGAAACGGAGGGATTACCCACGCAACTTTTTATATCGACTCCGGATGTGAATAATCTGTCGGAAGATCTAAAAAGAAAAATTCACGTAGATATCGTCAAGAAAACATTTACACTTGTTAAAAGAATTACATTCGAAGAAAAAGAAGAATTGAAAAATATTTTCAAGGATAAGGAGGATAAAAATAATCTCGAGAAAATATTTAATGAAATAAATCTGAAACCGGAAACTTATAAATCTCCCTTTGAGAAAGGGAAGCGGATTTCACTGCCGCAATTGTTTCTGAATCTGTACGGAGAAAGTAAAATTTTTGACGACGAAGCTCTTCTGCTGAATGATTGGAGCATTACAGAATGTAATTCGCAGATTTCGGAAGAAGACCTGCCGTTTGAAACCCAGATTGGCGAAAAAGGAGAAATTGATATAGACAAGGGGGGAAAATCATTAATTAAACGCTCATCATATATACAGGAAAAACTCGATAAAATATTTTTGGAAGCGAAGCAGGATAAAAATGAACTGATAAAATGGTTGTTTCAAAATGTTCAGCATTCCGCCGTTCCGCCGGCTCAAATGTTAAAGTATATCACTAAGGTTGTTGATTCGCTCGAGAATGAACGCGGCTTAAAATTAGAGCATATCATTTTCTTGAAAAGGCAGTTACGGGATCTGCTTGTGATTAAAATAAAAGAGCATATCGCCGAGGCGAAAAAGAAGGGATACCAAACAATTCTTGGATTGGGTGCCGATTCATGGAAAGAAGGGGAGCGTTTCTTGCTTGGACCGGAATTTGAATTTCAAGCGGATTACCCTGTAACCGAATTATACCAGGGTTCGTACATCTTCGAAAAACATTATCATAAAATAATTAGTCACATGAACGGTGAAGAAGAAGAATGTGCTTCAATTATTAATAAACATTCAAATGTTGATGTGTGGCTCAGGAATCTTGACCGAAACAGAGACTACGCTTTCTCGCTTCAAACGGCGACTGATAGATTTTATCCGGATTTTATAGCTAAGCTTAAAGACGGCACAATAGTGATCATAGAGTATAAAAATAAAGACGATTACTCTAAGGACGACAGTAAAGAAAAAAGACTTATAGGAGAAACTTATTCTGCCATAAGCGAAAACAAAATCCGTTTTAAAATGTTGGAAGGAAAAGATTGGAAGACGCTTAATAATTTTTTAAAATAAATTTTTAATAGTGCCCGCACCGATTAAGAAATGTTAATTTCAAATCAGCAGCGGGCGGTTAAATAGTATATAGTATTAGTATACCAGCGTCTGAATCGAATGGGGAAGAATATTCAGATCTACAGACTGCGCCCCTGCATAGAGCATGTATTTTATCGGCTTGTCTCCCTGGTTCATAACAACAGTGACCATAGTTCCATCGGCATTCAGAAACGATGTGCTCTGCAAATGACTTCTGCTGGTCGTGGTGCTTACACG
>JAKAHQ010000360.1 GCA_021814855.1 Bacteroidota bacterium
TTTCATCGAGAGCACGATATTATGATAACTAAAGTCTTCGCAAATTCTTACAAACTCCAGCGCGGATTCAACCATGCCGTGCGGAGTATCTCCGTAACGGCTCATAATTCTATCTGAAAGCGAACCGTGGTTTGTACCGATTCGCATCGCTGTTCCGTATTCTTTACAAATTCTTACCAGCGGAGAAAACTTTTCCCGGATTCGTTCAATCTCTTCGTTGTACTCGGCGTCTGTGTATTCAAGCGACTGAAATTTTTTCTTATCGGCATAATTGCCGGGGTTCACTCTAACTTTTTCAACAAGTCTGGCTGCAACCTCCGCGGCATTTGGCGTGAAATGAATGTCCGCAATGATTGGAGTTTTATACCCGCGCTTATGCAACTCATCTTTAATATTTTTAAGATTATTCGCTTCGTTGATGCTAGGGGCAGTAATTCTAACATAATCGCATCCGGATTTAATCATACGAATAGATTGCTCAACGGTTGCGATTGTGTTCATCGTATCGGTTGTGGTCATGGATTGGATTCTAACCGGGTTATTCCCTCCGAGAGGAATATCTCCAATAAAAACCTCGCGGGTTTTATAACGCGAATAATTGGTTAAACTATTACAGTATTTATTTAATGTATCGTTCATCAACATGCTCTTTAAACAAAATGAAATACGGGTAAGTTCTAATTTGAAACAGCTAATTCGTAAAGAAATGTTTTAATAAACTCCGAAGTAGAAGAAGGATCTTTTGCCGTGATAATTTTTTTAGATGAAACAACAGATTCATCTTTGTAGCTGATTCCCTGCTTTTCTATTTCCGGTCTATCGTCGGGGTAACATGTAGCGCAGCATGAAATTACACCGGCGTTAGCTAAAATTATTGGAGCGCTGCAGATGGCGCCGACCGGCTTTCTATTCTTTACAAATTTTTGAACCGTGGAAATTAAAACTTGATTATTCCAGTAATCTCTTGTTCCTTTTCCGCCGATAATAATTAATCCGTCAAAATTGCTTTCGTGCATGTTATAAAATTGGATATCGTTTTTTACTTTCAATCCGCCGGAACCAATGCACAGAAAGTTGGAATCCGAGGCTATAAATATCTTAACTCCGGCTTTTTCCAAAGCTTTAGTCGATACAAGATATTCCTCTTCGTTGAAGTCATTAGCGGGGAGTATTAAAAGGATGCTGTTTCTAGTCAAAAAATAATTACTCATTTTTCTTACATATAAAAAATACAAATATAAATTTTGATGGGCAATTTACGCGCCTTTTGGTTTCATCGAATAAATCTCTAATTTCGTTAAATTAGAACCGGAAGAAATTTAGAATAGATGCGAATACCAGAACAAAAAGTTGAAGAGATAAGGGTTGCTGCCGATATAGTGGACATAGTTTCCACGCATGTACATCTTCGTAAAAGAGGTAAGAATTTTATCGGACTCTGTCCGTTTCATACGGAAAAAACTCCTTCGTTCACCGTAAGCGAGGATAAACAGATTTATCATTGTTTCGGATGCGGCGCAGGCGGGAATGTTTTTAAATTTTTGATGGAGTTTAAAAATATCTCGTTCGTCGAAGCGGTTGAAGAAATTGCCGACCACCTGGGCATAAAGATTGATTACGACAGCTCAACAGTCGATCAGCAGCAAAGCGAGCTCGAATCACTTTTTGATATTAACGTTACGGCTGCAAGATTTTTTTCCGATTTTCTGCTGAAGCACAGCTCCGGCGAAGAAGCCAGAGAATATTTAAAACGAAGAAACATCAAACCTCAGACGCAGAAAATTTTCGGTGTCGGGTACGCACCGTCCGGCTGGGATAATTTTTTGTCTCACGCTAAAGAAAACGGTCTGAATCTTGAAAAAACAAAATTGCTTGGACTTATTGACACAAGCGATAAGGGTGAATATTACGATAAATTTCGCGGGCGCGTTATATTTCCAATCTTCTCGGCAAACGGAAGAGTTATAGCATTCGGCGGCCGCATACTTGAAAACCGCGACAACACTGCCAAATATTTGAATTCTCCCGAATCACCAATTTACTCGAAGCGAAGATCGTTGTACGGGTTGTATCATTCCAAAGATGAAATCAGAAAAATAGATAAAGCCATTCTCGTAGAGGGCTACATGGATTTGATTTCACTTTTCCAGGCGGGGGTTAAAAATGTTGTAGCTTCTTCCGGAACTTCGCTTACCGATGAACAGGTGCAATTGCTTTCGAGGTTCACAAAAAATATTATTATTCTTTTTGATGCCGATCCCGCCGGGCAAAAAGCCTCTTTGCGAAGCATTGAAATTTTGTTGAAACAGGATTTTGAAGTTAAGGTTATTACGTTGCCCAAAGGCGAGGACCCTGACTCTTACATAATTAAATACGGCAGAGAAAAATTTGAAGAAGAAGTTTCACGCGCCAGAAATTTTTTGGAATATCAGACGGCGCAGTACGAAGAACAAGGAAAGTTTGAAGATCCCGCCGAGATGACAAAAGCTATACGTGAACTTGTTAAATCTCTTGCTCTTGTAAGCGATGAACTTAAACGCAGCCTGCTGATGAAAACAATTGCTAAGAAATTCAATCTTAGAGAAAAACTTGTTGAAAGCGAACTGAATAATTTTCTGCAGCAGCAGAATAAAAATGTTGTCGTAAGGCCGGATCAAAGACAAATCAATGTACCGGTTTCCGAGAAGATGGAGATTCCTTCCCGACCCGAAATCGAAAATCCTTATGAGAAAGAACTCATTCGTCTTCTCTTCAGCGGAGACGATAGAATTGTCGGCCATATCTTCGATAATATTGCTGTGGAGAATTTTAACAGTCATAGGTTTCGCAAACTTGCCGAAGTAGTACATGAAGGATTTAACGAAGGTAAAATTTCGCCGGCTTTTCTGATAGATAAAATTGCCGATGAGAGTAACCGTTCATTTATTCTGGCGCTAACTTTAGCCGATGAAACTATAAGCAAGAAGTGGGATGACTTTTCTTATAACGGAAAAATTGAAAAAGATACATTTGAGCATGCGGCAACGACTGTAAGGAACTACCAAATTTTCCAGATTGACCAGCAGATTAAGCAGAAGAACCAAATTATTGCCGAATCAAAAGACGAAAGGCTTCACATTGAGATAATGAAGCAGATAAAAGAACTACAAGACGATAAAAAAATATTACAGACACCAAGAAGTAAATCC
>JAKAHQ010000361.1 GCA_021814855.1 Bacteroidota bacterium
AATGCATTGGCGAATTTGTATCTGTCGCAAACATACAGGCTACCCCTGTTCTCAAGAACAAAAATAAATTTATTGCAGAAGGGGGATTGCATGTTTTAATAGGATCTTCTAACGCGCATCTTTTATGGATGGGGCGTATATCAACTATTGTTGGGGTAGTAATTTCATTAGGTACTGCTTACTGGGCTAAAAGTTTTCCCAGCATTATGGATTATATGCAGGCAATCTTTTCTTGGGTTAACGCGCCGCTGTTTGCTACAATGCTTCTCGGAATGTTCATTTGGTGGATTACTCCTAACGGCGCCTTCTGGGGATTGGTTGCCGGAATGTCTTCTTCGTTTCTAATGTGGATGGGTGTGAAATTCCATTGGTTCAACGAAAGCTTAATCACAATGTCCGGTGTACAAAGCGATATGGCTGCTAATTTTTGGAGAGCTTGGTGGGCATGGATAATCTGCGCTGTTCTTACTGTCGGCGTTAGTCTAATTACAAAGAAACGGAAAAAAGAAGAATTGGTTGGCCTGGTTAAAGGTCTTACCGAATCATCAATTGATACTCATCTTCCGTTTTTCAAGAGACCGGAATTTGTGGCCGTTATTTCTCTTGTAGTTCTAATTGTACTCAACATTTTGTTCTGGTAAAAATTGTGTATTGCAGAATAGTTGCTAAATAAATAATAAAAATTAAAAACTTATCCATAAACGGCTAAGTTAAAGGAGTAAGTGTATGAAACCAATTTGGTATTTCGTGGGATTAATTTTAATGGCGATGGGCGGAATAATATTTTTAACAGGCGTTTATTATTTGTTTACTCCGTCTTCACGTCAGACTGTTCTCGCAAACACCCATCCTAATTTATGGTGGGGACTTATAATGCTGGGATTTGGAGCCGTACTTTATTTTAAAAACAGAAAAGTAATTGTTGAATAGAGAGTAAAAATGGAAATTGTACAAAATCTTATTTTGAAATTTAGAGAGTTGTATAAAGAAGAGCCTGTGCTTTTCAAGTCTCCGGGAAGGGTAAATCTAATAGGCGAACACACGGATTACAATATGGGATTTGTACTCCCGGGTGCGATAGAAAAATCTATTTACTTTGCCATAACCCCAAGAGACGACAAAAAAATATCGCTCTACTCGCTTGATTTGAAAAAAACATGCGAGACGGAGTTAGACAACTTACATTTTGAAGAAAGCCACTGGCCAAATTATTTGCTCGGCGTTGTAGATCAACTTCTTAAAGCCGGATATTTACCGCGCGGATTTAACTGCGTATTCGGCGGCAATATACCGATAGGCGCGGGATTATCGTCGTCCGCAGCCATTGAAGGAGGTTTGGCTTTTGCGCTGAATTATTTATTTAATCTCCGGATTGATAAGCTTACACTCGTCAAATTGGCACAGAAAGCGGAGAACGAATTTGTCGGGGTTAAATGCGGAATAATGGATCAGTACATCAATATTTTTGGAGACAGCGGCAAAGTACTAAAAATTGACTGCCGCTCGCTCGAATACGAATACATTCCGTTTGAATTCAACGATGTTTCAATTGTCTTATTCGATACGCGCGTTTCGCATTCCCTTGCTTCATCCGAGTATAATCAACGAAGAAAAGACTGCCAAAGCGGCGTTGATGTAATTAAGAAAGATCATCCGGGCAAACAAAGCTTGCGTGATGTCTCCATAGAACTTTTGAATGATTACCGCACCAAGTTAGATAAAATTATTTTTAACCGGTGTAAATATGTTGTCGAAGAAAATAATCGTCTGCTTCTTGGCTGTGATAAGCTGAAGGAAAATGATCTGAAATTTTTTGGTTCGCTCATGTATAAATCGCATGAGGGTTTGAGCGAGGATTACGAAGTGAGCTGCGCCGAACTTGATTACCTTGTAGAGTTGGTTCGTGATATACCTTCGGTTTACGGTTCCCGAATGATGGGCGGCGGCTTCGGCGGTTGTACAATAAACTTAATACGGAATGAAAACATTGATGAAATCGTGAATAAAATTTCCGGGCTGTACCGCGCTAAATTTAAAAGAGAAATGAAAAGCTATATCACTTCGATTGGGAACGGAACAAAATTAATTGAGCAGGATTATTATGCCAAACCCTGATCTTATCTCGCTTCCGCACCGCCGCAAAAATATTCTAACCGGTGAATGGATACTTGTATCGCCGCAGCGTACTCAACGCCCCTGGCAGGGAGAAGTTGCAAAAATCGAAACCGACTCGCGGCCGGTATACGATTCCAATTGTTATTTGTGCCCTGGTAATAAAAGGGCTAACGGAGAATTCAATCCCGATTATAAATCTACCTTTGTGTTTACGAATGATTTTCCGGCACTGCTAAATGAAGTGCCGTCGGTTAAATCTACAAAACATGATCTCCTGATATCCAAACAAGAAAAGGGAATCTGCAGAGTCGTAAATTTTTCTCCTCGACACGATCTTACCTTAGCCGAGATGGAAGAAAAAGAGATCCGGAATGTAATCGAAACTTGGTGTAATGAGTTTGAGTATCTAAAAAGTCTGCCCTTTGTAAATCACGTCCAGATATTTGAGAATAAGGGCTCGATGATGGGAAACAGCAATCCCCATCCTCACTGCCAAATATGGGCGCAGGAAAATGTCCCGATGGAATCTTCAAAGGAATTGAAAAATTTTAAAAAATATTTTGTAAGGAATAAAAGAAGTTTACTGGCAGATTACATAAAAGTTGAATCCAAAAGCAAGGAACGAATTGTTTATGAGAATTCGACATTTATTGTGCTTGTGCCGTTTTGGGCAGTTTGGCCTTATGAAACTATCATAGTTTCTAAAAGAAGATTTTCATTTATTACGTCGATGACGGATTCTGAAAAAAAAGATTTTGCGAACGCGCTCAAGACTATTACAACTAAGTATGACAATCTTTTCAATATCTCCTTTCCGTATTCTTCGGGAATTCATCAAGCGCCTACCGACGGCAAAAAATATCCCGAATGGCATTTTCACATGCATTTTTATCCTCCGCTATTAAGATCTGCAACAGTAAAAAAATTTATGGTTGGCTACGAAATGATGGCTGAACCGCAGAGAGATATAACTGCCGAGGCAAGCGCCGAAATTTTACGTGGATTATCTTCCAAGCATTTTAAGAACGGTCTGTCTAGCCACTAAATAGATTTTTTTCATA
>JAKAHQ010000362.1 GCA_021814855.1 Bacteroidota bacterium
TGAAAAAGTTATAGCCAAAGAAAAACCCGATGGAATCATTCTGGGATTCGGGGGACAGACTGCGTTGAACTGCGGTCTTGCTCTTCAGCGCGAAGGCATTCTAAAAAAATATAATGTGGAAGTTCTAGGCACTCAAATTTCCGCAATAGAAAATACTGAAGACAGACAATTATTCTGCAACAAGCTTTCCGAGATCGATGTAAAATTTCCGCAAAGCCAGGCGGTAAATACTGTTGAAGACGCTATTAAGTACGCGCAGGAAATCGGTTTCCCTGTGATTATAAGAATTGCTTACGCGCTCGGCGGTTTGGGTTCGGGAATTTGCAGAAATAAAAGCGAGGTAAAAAAATTAGCTGCAAAGGCGCTTTCGTATTCATCGCAAATTCTTGTTGAAGAATATCTTGAAGGCTGGAAAGAAATTGAATACGAAGTTGTTCGCGATAGATTTGATAATTGTATTACCGTCTGCAATATGGAAAACATTGACCCGATGGGAATTCATACGGGTGAAAGCATTGTAGTTGCGCCAAGCCAAACTCTTACGAACAACGAATATCACATGCTTCGAGAAGTTGCCATTAAAACGATTCGTCATTTAGGAATTGTCGGAGAGTGCAACATTCAATATGCCCTTGATGCGAATTCTCAAGATTACAGGGTAATAGAGGTTAACGCGCGTCTTTCAAGAAGCTCGGCGCTCGCATCGAAAGCAACCGGTTACCCGCTCGCTTTTGTTGCGGCTAAGCTTGCGCTTGGTTACGGTCTTCATGAATTGGCAAACTCAATCACAAAAACAACCAAGGCATTTTTTGAACCCGCTCTTGATTACATAGTTGTAAAAGTTCCGCGCTGGGATCTAAAGAAATTCAGATTGGTTAAGAAGAATCTGGGTTCATCGATGAAATCCGTCGGCGAAGTAATGGCTATCGGCAGAAAGTTTGAAGAAGCCATTCAGAAAGCTATGCGAATGCTGGATATAGGCGTTGAAGGATTAACTGCAAGCAGAACAAAAGTTGAATTCGACGAACTTGAAGAAGCATTAAAAAATCCTACCGAAGAAAGAATGTTCGCTGTTGTTCAGGCGTTAAAACAAGGTTACTCGGTTGATTGGGTTCATTCTCTTACGCACATAAACAAATGGTTTTTATATAAGATTCAGAACATTGTTGAGATTGAAAAAAAGATCGCGGAAACTTCTGCAAGGAAACTTTCGAAAGAACTTTTACTTGAAGCAAAGCAGCACGGTTTTTCGGACAGACAGATTGCCAACGTAATCGGCAAAGACGCTCACGATATTTATATGCTGCGGGAAAAATATGATATTCATCCTTTCGTTCAGCATATAGATACATTAGCCGCGGAGTATCCCGCAAGAACGAATTACTTGTATCTTACTTATAATTGCTCGTTTCATGATTTCGAATTTAATTTAAAGAAAAGCGTTATTATACTCGGTTCCGGTCCGTATCGAATCGGAAGCTCGGTTGAGTTTGACTGGTGCTGTGTAATAACCGGAAAAACTTTACGCGAGATGGGTTACAAAACGGTTATGATAAACTGCAACCCCGAAACCGTAAGCACCGACTACGATCAGTTTGATACTTTATTTTTTGAAGAGTTAACCACCGAAACAATTTGGGAAATTTATAAATCGCTTCGCCCGCTTGGAGTTGTTGTATCGATGGGCGGACAAACGCCAAACAATCTCGCACTCAAACTTCACAACATTGGAATTAAAATTTTAGGAACATCCCCCGAATCGATTGATACCGCGGAGAACAGAAGCAAATTTTCAGCGATGCTTGATGAACTCGAAATCGGTCAGCCGGAGTGGAGTAAACTTTCAACAATTCAAGATGCCCTTCAGTTCGCGAACAAAGTTGGTTACCCGGTTTTGGTTAGACCTTCTTACGTTCTCAGCGGCGCCGCAATGGCAATTGCAACCGATGATGTTGAGCTTACAAGATTTTTACAAAAAGCTGTAGATGTATCGCCGGAACACCCGGTTGTTATTTCAAAATTTTTAGTCAACGCGAAAGAACTTGAGTTCGATGCGGTTGCGCAAAACGGAAAAATTGTTTGCTCTGCAATTTCCGAACACGTTGAGAATGCAGGCGTTCATTCGGGCGACGCAACATTGGTTCTTCCGGCGCAGCGCACTTACCTTGAAACGATGAGACAGATAAGACAATTTTCCGAAGATATCGCTCAGAGCCTCAACATTAACGGACCATTTAATATTCAATTCCTCGCCAAGGATAATAAGGTAAAAGTTATCGAATGCAACTTGCGCGCTTCGAGAAGTTTCCCGTTCGTTTCCAAAACATTAAAAACGAACTTTATTGAATTAGCCGCAAAAGTTATCGTCGGCAAGAAAGTTGAACCAATAGATGATCGTACATTTAGATATGATTATGTAGGGGTCAAGGCGCCTGAGTTTTCTTTCACACGTTTAGAAGGTGCGGACCCTACCACAGGTGTTGAAATGGCATCTACCGGTGAAGTTGCGTGCCTGGGTCAGGATTTTGACGAAGCCTTTTTGAAAGCGCTAGCTTCTGTAGGATACCGTTTTCCAATTAAAACAGTGTTAATTTCTTCTGGCTCAATCGAATCCAAATCCGAACTGCTTGAACCGACGCGTTCACTTTCAAAAATCGGAATAAAATTTTACGCGACACACGGAACTGCCAAATTTATGGAATCAAACGGCATTCCGGTCGAAATTCTTGAATGGCCGCTCAACGGGAAATCCCCGAATGTGACGGATTATATGAAATCACGAAAGATTGATTTAGTAATTAACATTCCAAAAAATTTCCAAGAAGAAGAATTAACAAATGATTATATAATTCGCCGGACAGCTGTAGACTATAAGATTCCGTTAATAACAAACAGGCAGCTCGCCATGCGTTTAGCGGAAGCATTATGCAATAAGAACCCTCTGGAACTGGAAGTTAAAAGCTGGGATCAGTATTAGATTTGTAGTACTTTTTTTGTAAGTTGTGACAAGAAAGAATCTTTTACGGGGAAGATTCAATGAACGAAAAACCAAGGTTACTTATAGTTGAGGATGACTCAGAGAATCAGAAAGTTCTGCGGGCGCTTCTCAAAAGAAATTTTGATATCGATATTTGCGATTCCGAAACTACATTCTATGAATGTCTAAGCGCCA
>JAKAHQ010000363.1 GCA_021814855.1 Bacteroidota bacterium
ATCCTTTCAATTCACGAGGTGCGTATGCGCCGGTAAATTCGACACCAAGGGATTGACTTTTACCAACGGCTTCCGTTACCAAGACGTTCTGGCCACCAATAATTCGTAAATTGGATTGTAATCTATCTTTGATTTGTAAATAAAATATTGCAAGAGAACCGCCGAATTCAGGGGATCCGAATTTAGCGCCGCTTTCCAACTGAATAAATGTTTCGTTCTTATCGGGCGTAGGCTGTTGAAAATTACCGTGAGCATCGAGAACTACATTACCGGCAAATGTTGTTAAACCAGGAAAGACATAAGATTTACTGGCAACAGCATAAAGGTTTAATTGATCATCAACTGCATAATTGCAACCTACTGAACCAGCCCAGTCACTAAATGCCACGTCGCGCCTAATAAATTTACCGTTGCCCCATTTCTCACTTTTAATTGCTAGAGATTGATCAGTGCTGCTTCGCATATCATATGTTTGAATATCTTCCACCTGTACAACACCTACTTGTTTTTCATACCTAAAGCCAATATCAATTCTTAGATTGCTACCGATAGTCATTTCATCTCCCGTAAAGAGAGAAATGTTGTTGCTGAAAATATTTGAATTCCTATAATTAGGAACAGCTGCAAGAACACCATTTCGAGTGATTGGAGTTATGTTGCCGGAAGCATCTTTTATAACCAGATCAAGGAGTCTTGGCCGATCAGCTAATTCGAACAGTGCTTGGGTAAAAAGAATTCTATCACCGTATTCGGTTCTGGAGATGTAAGTACCTAATGAAATTCTGTGCTCGGAAGATTCAGTCTTAATTTTTTTCTGAAGAACAAATTGAGTAGCTAAATCAGTAGTTGGTCTTATTCTTGCCCAGGTACCTTGCGGTATAACGGCTGATACATTGACAGGCATTCCTGGATGTTTTGTATAAGAAAAAATTGCCTGGTCACCGACATTTTTTGCATAAGTTTTCGCAAAATCATTAATTGGAGACGCTACCGACGGAATAAAAATATTAAACTCGTGTTCCACATCCATCCATTTAATTTTATTTTGAAGCGACCAACCGTTGCCGAATTCATTGTAGTATTCGAACATAGCGGTAGGACCTTTTGTTAATACACCGTTAGCCATACGTGAGGCAAAAATACCGTCGGGTGTTGGAAAACTAAAATCTGCAGCTTCATCGGAATTAAGAGTACCGTCTTTAGCGATTGCAATTTGTTTGGTTTTGCTGTCGAAGGGAACCGGAAGAAAGAATTGAACCCGGTCGTTAATGAGCGTTAGATAGAATCTCATATAACCATTATCTAAAAGCTTGGTAAGATTACCTCTTACTTGATAACCTTGAGTCGGTAATCCGCTAACTCGCGGTCCTTCATCGTAACGATAAAAACCGCCAAGATTAAATTTCCAAGTTTCACCCAATGGTCCGTTGGTGTTAAAATCATATCTATATAAGTTCTTATCGCCCACAGTAGATTTAACAATAGTTTTCAGTGTCGGTCCACCTGTTTTACTAATGTAGTTGATAATTCCTCCGGGAGCGCTAAAACCGAACAATGCTGAACTGCCACCTTTTACAACTTCGAGCCTATCTATATTTAAGTCTTGCCTGAAATAAACATCTTGTGCAGACATTCCGCCGTCATCTCCAATTGAACGAAGAGCCATTCCGTCAACTTGCAGAGTTTGATAGCGAAATTGACCGCCAGCGGGTACACCGCGAACAAAAATATTTGATGCAACTTCACCGCCGCCGCCTTCAGCAGACATTCCAGGTATGACCGCAAGAACATCCGCAATACTGGAAACGTTTGAATTCTGTATCAATTTACCCGGCAATACAGAGACGGAAACTGTGGCTTCCTTTTGCGGTCTTTCGCTGCGAGTGCCAGTTTTAACTATTTCATTTAATTGTAATATATCGGCTGAAAGTGTAAAGTCGCGAGTAATTGACTCGCCGGCATGTATTGTAACTTGAAACGATTCACTTTTGAATCCAACTGCAGAAACACGAATGGTTAAGGATCCTGCAGGTACATTATTAATTTGATATTCCCCTGACACATTCGCATTGGCGCCCAGCTGAGTACCCACAACCAAAATATTTGCAAAGGGTATTGGTGCACCCGATTGATCGTAAATTTTTCCTTTTATTGAACCGTTTTCAACTACCGACACTAAATTTCCTGTCTGTCCTTGAGATTTCTTTACTGCAATCTGATCGTTAATTCTGTTGAATGTTAATCCGTAATCTTTAGCGAAAACTTCAAGTATGTTATATAGTGATTCGTCTTCAACATTAACAGTTGCTTTTTCGTTAAGAGGAATCTCATCCTCGCTAAAACTGAATTTGAAGTTTGTTTTTTCTTCGATAAGTTGAAGAGCTTGCCCGAGTGTAACATCTACTGCTTTCATGCTTACTTTTATATCGTGAAGATTTTGACCATCAGCCGGAGTAACGGCAAATAAAAGGTTTACCAATACTCCTTGAAGAACCAACCCCAAGAATGAATAAAATGCAACCATTTTGACTGTCCGTATAATATAATTTTTCATATTTTATACCTGTCTGTGTTAAACATATTGTTAATTACTTGCCCCGCATTCTGCGGGGATGTGTTTAGCATTCAAGTCATGGCGATCCGACCATCGTCATGGCTTTTTTATTGCTCTCATAGATTTTTACCTCCTTTATTTTTTATAGAAAACGATTTTTTTCAATTCGTTTTTCTCTCTAATCGTCATGTAATGAAGCCCGGTTAATTTCCTAATTACTTCGCTGATTGTCCAAATAGACTCATCATGGAAATTTGCAGTTATTTTTTTCGCATTAAATGATTCAGTAACCAACTCAAATTTGATTCCGAATCGTCTTTCAAGTTGAACAAATACTTTAGGTAACGGCTGGTTGTCAAATTTCAATATATTATCTTTCCACCCGACTGCTTCCTGTACGTCAAATTGTTTTACCGTGCTGATCTGTTCTGCTTTGTCAAACACTAACTGCTGATCGGGCTGAAGCATTACCAGTCCCTCAACTGTTCCATGATCAACTTTAGATACTTTAACACTTCCTTCAACAAGAGAAACAGAAATTTCTTTTTCATTCGGGAATGCATTTACATTAAATTTTGTACCAAGGACCGTTGTTGAAATATTGCCGGTATGAACTAT
>JAKAHQ010000364.1 GCA_021814855.1 Bacteroidota bacterium
GGATTTAGACAAATAAAATGTATTTCGGCATATCGCTGAATATTAATTCATCTGTTCTTCTCCTGTGCTCGCCCTTTTGTCTCATCCGGTTTTGCTTTCTTGGATTCATTTTCTTTCAATTTTTTCTCTTCCTTTTTTCCCTTCTTAATGTTGTCCACATTTATGGGTTTTTTAGCCGGCATCATTTCACGGTTCCCGGATTTAGAACTGTCTTGATTGCGAATCGGCTGACCGTGTGGAATAATTTTTCGCTCGTTGTTTAATTCATTTTCCTTTTGAATAGGTTTTCTTTCAACAGGGTTAGGCGTAACCAGATCGCCTCTAGTTTTTACCGGTTCCTGAACAGTAGGCGCATTTGGATTTTTATTTACATTCCTACCGCCGTTATCCGTTCTGTTATTAGTATTAGTGTTTCCTTGCGGACTCGTTCTGCTGATCGGCGGCGGAATAAAATTGTTATTTTGCGGCTGAGAAGGGACTCCATTTTGATTGTTGTCTCTAATCCTGATGCGAGTTAAGTCCCTTGTGCCTCCGCGAACATTATCGGTTTGAGTATTAATAACGGGAATGTTTCTGCCTGATTCTCTTCGTATATAATTTGCTTCCGGTTCGCGTTCGTAATTCCAATCTCTTGTTTGGCCAATTGAATTTACACTTACACGGTATTTGGTAATCTCATTATTGTCAAAATCTTTTGCATGGACAATCATCCAATATCTTCCACTGTTGTTATCATATAAACCGGGAAGATTATAACCGTTTGGAGGAAGCGGCGCCCATCCGATATAATCATTATATGTAATCCATCGTACTCTGGACGGATACCACTCGTAACCCGGAATCCATACCCAGCCGTAGGCATTTGAATAAGTCCAGTAGCCGTAATGATAGACTATCCAGCCGTATGGTTCATCGGAAAACCACATCCAGCCGCGGTCGGTTAACTGCCACTGTCCCGCCTCATACGGCTGCCAGTCGTAATCAACGTTTGGCTGCCATACATCTCCAAAGGGTTGAACGTTAATCCAATGCCCGTAATAATCCAGTTCCGAAAAGGTATTTCGTTGATCATTATAATATGAATCGTTGTTGGTATATTTAACCTGACTGCATCCGGCGGTTAAAACCAGCGAGAATAAAATTATTTTACTTAATGATTTCATCGTTTTCATCTTGTGCCTCCCTTCATGGCAATCGATAAGCATTAAACTGTAAAGAACTAATTTGGTTTCAGTTTGAACACTCGGATTATCATTAATTATTTTAATGCAAATGAATATGTTGAGAGTTATATTCCTAACGTGGTTTCAGTATTATTAAATATAACATTATTGTTAAGTCAATACTTAAAAGGAAGTCTGATGTAAAAATAAGTAAATTTAATGATTGGTAATGAGTCTAAAGCTTTAGACTTGAAAAATAGCCGTAATTTTCGATTATATAATAGTAAACTTTGCTGTTCCTTCGGATTACGAGGTTATAATTAAAAAATGGAGAAATGATGGCTGAAAATGCCGAAACACCGAAGTTACAAAGTATTAAAGTGGACATCATCGAACAGAAAATGAAAGCCGTTGTGGTTATTAAAGCTCCTCAAGATGTGATGGAAGATTTTGCCACTACGCAGGATGTAATTAATGCTTTGAATAAATCCGGGGTGAAATTTGGTATAAACGAAGAAACAATTAATGAAAATATTAATGAACAAAAATGGGGAGAAATGTTTGTTGCCGCGGTTGGAACAAATCCTGCAACCGGCGATGATGCCGGATTAGAATATCACTTTTCAACTCAAAAATCTCTTAAGCCCCAGGTTACGGAAGACGGTAGAATTGATTATAAGGAAGTAAACGTTGTTAACAGTGTGAACAAAGACGATCTTTTATTGCGAAAAATTCCTGCCACTCAAGGTGAACCGGGGACTAATGTTTTGGGCGAAATTATTCCCGGAAAATTTGGTAAGGACATAAGCGTGGTTGCCGGTGTCGGCACATATAAAGATCCGAAAGATGAATTGCTGATCAAATCATCCTTAGACGGAATAGTGTTTTATAACCCCAAATCAAAGACGGTGGAAGTTCAAAAATTATATGTAATTCCCGGATCGGTAGATTATTCTACTGGTAATGTTCATGTAAAAAGTTCGATTGAGATAAAAGGAAATGTAAAACCGGGTTTTGCAGTTACTACTCCTTATGATGTTAATATTCTCGGTACGGTAGAGCACGCAACTATTACGTGCGACGGAGATATGAAAGTAAAAGAAGGCATCGTAGGAGATGGAAAGCAAATTATTAAAGTAGGCGGAGATCTTCATTCCGGGTATATTAATAACCAGATAGTTAAGTGCGGCGGCAGCGTTTATGCCGGAACAGAAATTCGTAGCTCCACAATTGAATGTGTTGATGAAGTTGTAGTAGTTAAAGTAAGCGGTGTAATAATAGGCGGAAAAATTACCGCAAGTAATAAAATTACGGCGCAGACAGTTGGTAATTTGTATAATGTGCCCACTGAACTTGAGGTCGGCGTTAATTTCGAGTTCAAGGAAAAATACCTTCACAAGATTGAGTTGAGAAACGGGGTGCAGAAACAGATTGAAGAATATAGAAATAAAATTGAGCTGATTAATTCCAAGCCGCCGGATCTTGGTTCCAATGCAAGGTTGAAAACTCTTAAAACCCAACTGCAAGACGCCATTGATCAGCTGGAAAAACAGAAAAAGGATTTAAAGGAAATTGAAAAAGACTATTACAATATAGCTAATCCTACAATTTCTGTTACTAAGACAGTTTTCCCGGGAACAATTATAAAAATTAAACATGCAGTGCTTGAGGTTAAGGAAGAATTGACACACGTAATGTTTAAGCTTGATGACGATAAAGTTGAATACGTAAAACTAAGGTAAGCAACGGTGATTAATAGAAGACCAAAAAAATAGTATAATCATTTCCAAAACTTTTTTAGAATCATAGCCGGTTAAAAACAGCAGAATGGAAAATCACTGCTGCAAAAAAGTTGATGCAACTTCATCAAAATTTGTACAAAGTATTGATTAGCTCCCATTACTTTAGTAATTTCGTGCCGCAAAATAATAGATGTTATCCATGCCGAAGTGGCGGAATTGGTAGACGCGCTGGACTCAAAATCCAGTGGGGCTTACACCTCGTGCCG
>JAKAHQ010000365.1 GCA_021814855.1 Bacteroidota bacterium
ATGATTTTTACCGGACACGTTTGACCCACTCCATCGAAGTAGCGCAAATAGGCAGATCGATTTGCAGTTATCTTCTTTCAAAAGAAAAAGATTTGCTCAACGAAGAATATTTTATCGACGAAGATCTCGTTGAATCGATTTGTCTTGCTCACGATTTGGGTCATCCGCCGTTCGGGCATGCCGGCGAAAGAACATTGAACCGTTTGATGAAAAACTTCGGCGGGTTTGAAGGCAACGCTCAAACGTTGAGAATGATAACCGAAATTTTTTACCGCGACGAAGATCATCACCGCGGCATGAATCCCACGCGAGCTTTTCTCGACGGGATATTGAAATACAAGGCCGCTTACGGTCAGTTCAAATCACCGGAAAATCATTTTATCTACGACGATCAAAAAAAATATATCGATTTTGTATTCGGCGGTAAGAGAAGACCAAAAAATATTTCATCGCCTGTAAAGCTGAATCATTTTCAAGGCATTGAATGCCAGATAATGGATTGGGCCGACGATACGGCTTACGTTATAAACGACCTGGTCGACAGCATCTCCGGCGGGTTTTTAACAATTACAAAATTATTGGGCTGGCAAAAGAATAATAACCTTTCACCTCGTCAGAATAAAATTATCGAAGATATAATTGAGTGGATTAAAAACGGAAAGTACAAGCCGAAATTCGGCGCGCAGATAGGCGAGTTTATCCGAGCAGCAAGTCTGAAGGAAAGGAAAACATTTTTGGATAACTCCACCAATCGTTACAAGTATGTTCTGGTTATAGAAGACGGCATTTACGAACAGGCCCAGACATATAAAAAAATGGCGGTGGATCTGGTCTTCCGTTCGTCACAGCTTCACCAGATGGAATTCAAAGGCAACAGCATGATTGAAAATTTGTACCAGTTATTTTTCGACAACTACGTAAACTCTTTAAAGAGCACTAAACTACTTCCCGATTTTAACGACCAACTGCTCCGCCGTGAGAAAAATAAAAAGGCGCGTGCGCGAATTGTGTGCGATAATCTTTCCGGCGCAACGGACGCTTACGCAATGAGAATGTACCGCCGTCTTTTTGATCCCGAATACAGTTCTTTAGCGGATCTGGTTTAGAACAAACCTATAGCTTGTACCTTAATTTTATTTGATAATATTTGCTAACAATGAGACACTTAAAAATAAATCTTGACGAAAGCGAACAACGATACAACAGGCTATTGCAATACCTCACCGATTATATTTACACCGTTACAGTTGTAGACAATAAAGCGGTTTCAACCCATCACGGACCCGGATGCCTGGCAGTTACCGGTTACACATCCGAAGATTATGAAAAGGACGCCGAGCTTTGGTACAGAATGGTTCACGACGACGATAAAGAAGCCGTACTCGAGCAGGCGAATAAATCGTTGTTCGGAATTGAAACGGAACCGCTTGAACATAGAATAATTCACCGCGACGGATTTATTCGATGGGTACGCAACAGCATTGTTTTATCGAAGGACGAACACGGTCGAATGCTTTCTTACGACGGGTTGATTAACGACATAACGGCTTTAAAAAAAGAACAGCATCGGTCAGAAACCAAACAGCGCCAGTTAATACAGGCCGATAAAATGGTTTCGCTCGGAACAATGGTTACGGGCATCGCCCACGAGATTAACAATCCCACAAACTTTGTTCTCCTCAACGCCCGCTTTCTTCAAAAAGTCTGGGACGATGTTTATCCGGTTATGAAAGAGTACGTGCGCGAGCATGAAGATTTTGTAATTGCGGGATTTCCGTTCGGCCAATCGAAAGAAAAAATTCTTCAATCCATAGAAGGAATAATCAGCGGCGCGCTGCGTATTCAAAAAATTACGAAGAGCTTAACCAACTTTGCCCGCGGCGATGCCGGCGAAATGGACCATCCCGTTAACATTAATTCCGTTGTTTCAAATGCAATTTTGCTCACTCATAATCTTGTAAAAGAATCCACCACAAATTTTATTGCCTCTTACGATAAACCGGCGCCGGTAATAAAAGGAAATCCGCAGCAGCTTGAGCAGGTTGTAATTAACCTGATAAATAATTCGTGCCAGTCATTAACGGATAAGAATCAGAAAATTTCCGTCGAGGCAGGAACAATAGAAGAAGCCAATTGTGTTTTTATTAAGATAGAAGACGAAGGCGCGGGCATAGCAAAAGAAAATCTCAAACACATTTTCGATCCTTTCTTTACAACAAAACGCGATAAGGGCGGAACGGGTTTGGGTCTTTATGTTTCTTACAACATAATAAAAGCTCACGGCGGAGAACTTATTATTCACAGCGAAAAAGGTAAGGGAACTTACTGCGAAATTATTCTTCCAATAAATTAACGGAGAATTAACATGGGTGCGGCTACTTTTCCGGCATCACCGTTACTGTTAGTTGATGACGAACAACAATTTCTTCTAAGTGCGGAACTTACTCTCACGGCAAACGGAATAAATAATATTAAAACCGTTAACGATAGCCGCGAGGTTCTTCCGCTTCTCGACAAAGAAGAATTTTCTCTTATTGTCCTCGATATCAATATGCCGCACATTACCGGACTGGAATTGATACCAAAGATAGTAGAAAAAAATCCTTCAGTTCCAATAGTGATGGTAACCGCTTTAAACGATGTTGACAGCGCCGTAAAGAGTATTAAGGCCGGGGCGTTCAATTACCTGCTTAAACCCGTAGACGACACTAGACTCGTAACAACAATTCGAAGCGGATTGGATTTACGCGACGCACGCGACGAGAACCGTCGCCTTAAAGATTATCTGCTCAGGGACAAGCTCGAAAACCCGGAAGCGTTCAATGAGATAATTACGAAGAGCAATTCAATGCGCGCCATCTTTAAGTATATAGAAGCTATTTCGAAAACACGTCTCCCGGTTTTGGTTACGGGTGAAACCGGCGTTGGCAAAGAATTGATAGCGCGGGCAATTCATAAACTCAGCAGGCGCAACGGAGAACTTGTTGCGCTGAACGTTGCAGGCGTTGACGACAATTTATTTTCCGACACGTTGTTCGGCCACAAAAAAGGCGCATTCACCGGAGCCGAGCAGGATAGAAAAGGAATGATTGAGCAGGCCGAGAAGGGAACGCTCTTCCTCGATGAGATAGGCGACTTAAGTTTGGAATCCCA
>JAKAHQ010000366.1 GCA_021814855.1 Bacteroidota bacterium
ACTTACCTCGCAGATAGTTGTTTATTTGGCAGTTAATATATGATGGCAATATAAATATAAATAATAGAAACTATTATTTCGACGGATTAAGATATCTTTATTGATGTCATCGAAAGCGAGCCCAT
This sequence comes from Bacteroidota bacterium, assembly GCA_021814855.1. The sequence goes on from JAKAHQ010000366.1 coordinate 126, forward strand.
AATTGTTTTGTCGTTGAAAAATTCAATCGACTCGTTTTCATTTTTCAGACCGAGTATGTAAAGCAAAGGAATGTAATGTTCGGCGGTAGGAACAGCCATCATCGCTTCCTTGCCAAGAGAGCGATAGTTAATCAAATCTCCGTAATTTCCGTTTGCGATTAGCACTTTGAATTTGGAATTCATTTCATCCGCCCAATCGTATGCGCTGAGTGGATTTCGCCAATCGGCTAATCTTAAATTATGTACAATGTTGCCGCTGCCGATAATTAGAATTCCCTTTTTCCTTAAAACGGAAAGTTCGTTCGCCAGTTCGTAATGCCATTGTGGCGATTTGTTATGATCAATACTAAGCTGAACAACCGGAACATCGGCAGCAGGGTAAATATGTTTAAGTACGCTCCATGTACCGTGGTCGAGCCCCCATGAATTATCAAGCTCAACATTCGTCTTGGTTACTATTTCTTTTGCGGCATTGGCAAGTATTGAATTTCCCGGGGCAGGATAATTGACGGCAAAAAGTTCGTTTGGGAATCCGTAGAAATCATGAATTGTTTTGGGCCGCTCCATAGCCGTAACAAATGTTCCGTCGGTTTCCCAGTGAGCCGAGATGCATAACACTGCCGCCGGTTTCTCAATGTCTGCGCCTAATTTTTGCCATGTGCGGCTGAACTCATTGTCTTCTATGGCGTTCATAGGATTGCCGTGACCGACAAAAAGGAGAGGAGTTTTATGGCCGAGGTCGGGTAATTCATCCGTAAATTTTTTTATATCGTGCAAATTGTTCATTTTGTTTTATCCCGTTATGCTAAGGTGAAATGATAACTGCATAGCAACACTACCGAATAATTGCGTTTGCTGTTCTCAGCAAAACAAGTCGGTCGGCAGTAAGACGGTATTAAGCGGTGCCTATTCTTCTAAAGTGAAGGTAAAAGGAAATTAAATAAAATTTATTTCTGCCGTAAGAGTTTTGTTAAAGAACAAAGAGCAAACTTAATTTAGATTTTTCTTGTAGCAGCGGCGTCTTTTATGTAAACGGGAATCGAAAAATCTCCATTGCGCTTGTATCTTGGAATTGCCTTCAAGTTCCCTGTTAGTCTCAACCTTTTTTATATTGTGCTTTACAAAGACTTTGTGCATTTGATTTATCAACATCGCGTTTATTCCCTTGTTCTGGAATTCGGGATCAACAGCCGTTAGGTAAAGATCTACATTCGGATTATTTTTCATCGCTTTAAGAATATGTAAAAATCCGAATGGAAAAAGTTTTCCGTTGCTTCTCTGCATTGCTTTCGAAAGCGAAGGCATAGTAATTCCAAACGCCACAACTTTATTATTTTTATCAAGAACGATAGGTACGTAATCTGGTTTAATAAATCCGAAGTATGCCTTGACGTACATATCAATTTGCTTATCGGAAAGTTCGACGAACCCGTAAAGATCCTTATATGCCGCATTGATCAGGTAAAAAATTTCTTTTGCATAAGGCAGCATCTCTTTTGCTTTTTTCACTTTGAGAACTTTCAGATTCTCGCGCTCCGCAACAACATCGGCAATGCGAGAAACCTTTTCCGGCATAGAAGGATTGAAAGTAACTTCGTATTCCACCCAGTCAACGTCTTTTTCATAATTTAATTTTTCTATGTGCTCTTTGTAATAAGCATGATTATAGATAGAGCCGAATGTACTGAGTTCGTTAAATCCTTCGATGAGCATTCCCTCACCGTCGAAATCTGTAAAGCCAAGCGGGCCATGAATGCTTTCCATTCCTTTGTCTAAAGCCCATTTTTCAACCGTCTTGAACAATGCAGCAGAGACTTCGGCATTGTCAACAAAATCTAGCCAACCAAAGCGAGCAGTTTTTTTTGCAAATTTTTGGTTGAACTTATGATTAATAATTCCTGCTATTCTGCCGACTATTTTGCCGTCTTTGTACGCCAGCCAATAAGTTGCGTCGCAAAAATCAAACGCCGGATTTTTTTGGGGAGATAGAGTTTTCATTTCATCAAAAATCATAGGTGGAACCCAGCATGAATTTTCTTTGTAAATTTCAAAGGGGAAGCGGATGAATTTTTTTAATTCGTTTCTGGACTTTACTTCTTTAACAATGATGGTCATTAAAATTCCGTATGCTTCTTTTTAACGCCAACAAATATAGACTTCTTTTTCGATTCGTCACCAAAATATTTTCATGCGTCAATCAAAAGCCACTGGATAAAAATTAAACGAATAAATCTTTATCCAATTCATACTCAAAAGATTTCCTCGCGATTTTTATCTCCTAGTTAGAAGGAAGTTGAAAAAATCCTTTTACTTCAGCTTTTCAAAGAACATTGTTACTTGTCGGTAAACTGAATAGTCGTTTTTTTTAGATAATACCGGCAAGCAATATTATTATCGGTCAAGCAACTTTTGTAAGTTCTGCGTTAATATCTAATTTGACTTCATCGCTTACTACAACGCCGCCGACTTCGGTAAGAGCATTCCAATGCAAACCGAAATCGAAACGGTTTAGTTTGCTGGTCATTTCAAATCCTGCCACTTCAACTCCGCCGAATCCTTTTACCGTTCCGTTATAGGTGGCGTTCAGTTTGATTTCTTTTTTTGTTCCGCGGATTGTAATGTCGCCGACAACTACGTACTCATCATCATCCTTTTTCTGAATCGATTTTGATACGAATGTAAGCTTGGGAAAATTAGCCGCGTCAAAAAAATCGGCAGATTTAAGATGCCCATCGCGCTGATCATTTTTTGTATTGATGCTGTCGACCTCGGCTTCAAAAGAAATTTTAGCGTCGCTGAAATCGTCTTTTGCCGCCTCAACAGTTGCATCAAATTTGTTGAATTGACCTGTAACGGTAGAAACAACCAGGTGTTTTACCTTGAATTTTATTTCCGAGTGAGCCGGATCTATTTTCCATGTTGCCATGATTTACTCCTTTTGTTATTTAGAATTAGAATTAATGTCTAAACAAATATACGGATTCGGTATAATGTAGTGTTATAACAATTTGGAAAATTAAGA
>JAKAHQ010000367.1 GCA_021814855.1 Bacteroidota bacterium
AGCCGGTTTTACTTCAAAGTATAACATCGGCAAACTTATATATTTTGAAGAAGTTGGTGATTTAAAAGCAGCTATCGCTAGGGAGAAACAAATTAAAGGATGGCTTCGAACTAAAAAGATACAATTAATCGAATCAATAAATCCGTCTTGGAAAGATTTGAGCCAAAACTGGTTTGAAGATTCTTCGTCCCGTTGGTTTCGGGACTCAGAATGAAGACACTTTATGAAAAAGTACATTTACAAATGTTTTGATTGCGGCAGAACTTATGAGCCGGATGAGATTGAAAAGAATTTTATTTATCTCTGTCCGGGTTGCGGTAAAGTTGAAAAGAATAAACCTCTAAAGGGAATTCTTTTTATTAATTACGATTACAATTCCATCAAGATTAAATATAGAAAAGATGATCTGTTAAAACTCCCTCCCGGAAAATTTTGGCTATACGATTATTTGTGGCCGATCGATTCAACCGATGGTGAGGTAATTGGAGTTGATGAAACGACTTTAAATAGAGTCTCGCTTGAAACAAACTGTCTGCAAAGTTTTATTCATGAGGGAAGAGAAATCCTTGTGCTTGATGATACACGAAATCCTACACTGTCGTTCAAAGACCGTGCATCAAGTCTGGTTGCTGTAAAAGCAATGCAGATGGGAATAAACCAGATTGCGGCAGCTTCAACAGGAAACGCGGGTTCATCGCTTGCAGGAATATGCTCTCGGCTCGGAATGAAATCTATAATTTTCGTTCCTAAAAATATTCCCGAAGCAAAAAGAATTCAGATTCAAGCTTACGGCGCCGATCTGGTTATTGTTGATGGCGACTACGACCTTGCATTCGATACATGTCTGGAAATTTCACAGCAGCGTAAATGGTATAACCGCAACACCGCATTTAATCCGTTAACTATCGAAGGAAAAAAATCCGCGGCTTACGATATTTTCATTTCAACTAAAGGTAATCTCCCGGATGAAATTTTTGTTCCCGTAGGCGACGGTGTAATTCTAACCGGAATCTATAAAGGATTTTGGGAATTGAAAGAACTTGGATGGATAAATGAAATTCCTAAATTAATTGCAGTGCAGGCAAAAGGAAGCAACGCTTTAGCGAGGTACTATAAATCACAAAAATTTGAATACCGGCCTGCTCATAGTATTGCCGATTCGATTTGCGCCGGCGCACCCAGGGCATTGTATACTGCTTATGATGCTGTTATTAAGAGTGGCGGCGGAGTTATGGAAGTTTCCGATGAAGATATAATTGAAGCACAAAAAAAGATAGCCCAAAAATTTGGTATTTTATGCGAGCCTTCTTCGGCAGTAACTTTTGCGGCATTGAATACCAGATGGGACACTATTACAAAAGAAAATACAAAAATATTATTGCTCATCACAGGCAATGGCTTAAAGGACCTTAATGCTTTACGTCTGTGGAATAAATCAACCGCTTAAATATTTTATTAAAAGTAACTGAAAAGAAAATTATAAATTTGTAAGTAAAACTGATTGCTGTAATTATTTTAGTATTTCGGGGAGGAGGGGGCTTTTATTAATGAATTAATTTTAATGATATGGAAAAGCCTAAAATAACCGGATTACTAATATCTGCCGGATTGTCCGGTAGAATGGGGACATTCAAACCTTTACTGCCGTATAATCAAACACCATATGTAGTTGTTATCTCTCAAAAATTATTGAGCGTCTGTGAAAGAGTAATAGTTGTAACCGGTCATAACAAGACAGAAGTTGAGTCTACAATTAAATTTGCTTTCTATGATGGCAATTTCTTCCCGCGGGTTGACATGGTTTATAACCCTAACTACGCGAAAGGTATGTTTACATCTTTGCAAGCAGGACTTCAATTCATCGAAAATACAGATTGGATTCTCTATCACTTTGTCGATCAGCCATTTCATGAAAAGAAATTTTACAAAGAACTCGCCGAACAGATTGATTTAAATTTCGATTGGCTGCAGCCGGTTTATAAAGGAGAAGAAGGTCACCCGGTTCTATTCAATAAAAAAGTAGCCGAGCTAATTAAAAACAGCAATGCCGATTCAGTTCTAAGAGATATTCGAAACTTATCATCAATAAAAAAAGGATATTGGAATTGCAGCTATCCAAATATTCTTAAAGATTTCGACACACCTGAAGATATTGTCAAAGATTAAATTTTAATAGCCCAAACCTCTTACCTTCATCACGAGAGCGGTATAAAAATTTTCACGGGTTCTGGGATTATCATATCCATCTGATCTAACATCGGTATTTGCAATACCGCTAAGGTCATCATACACGACAAACTTTTTGTCTTTACAATCAAAAACTTCAAGTACATTATTCTGTGGATTTCTAGAGATTATCAAATCGACTTTGTAATTTTTGCTTATCTCGAGAATTTGTGTATCGGTTAATCTCGCAATATCATAACCGTCCTTAATCAAGCTATTCCATACCGAATCGTTATTAACCACATTGAATCCGTTCGATTGAAAACTCCAAACAAGTCTTCGCCAGGTATCATCGTTTCTGAAATATATCCCGTCATTTTTAAGCGTTGGCATAATCAAAACAGAAGTCAGCTTCTTGTTGGTCTTTAGTTCTTGAGAAGATGAACAAGAGGTAAAAATCAAAATCATTATACCGGCAATTATAAGCAGAAACATGCCGATTAATTTGTCCCTTGTCTTCATATTCACTCCATTTATTAAAAGGATTGATTTCGAATCCGTTTAAATAGCAAGAATAATAATCATTATATGTGCCAAGAAAAAAAGTATAATCAGTATCGGAAATTGAACCGGCTTTAAACAGAATGTAGAAAAGAATAAACACCTTTGTACTAGAATTAACACTCTTGATTTGATAATGGATAGCTGCAATTAACGAGGCAAATTAATGGTACCGGCTCTTCTAAAGCGTTTTAACCGCTAACTGCCCGCATGCGGCGGCAATATCATCACCTTGAGTTTGGCGGATCATAACCGTTATGTTATTGTTGCGAAGTTTATCGGCAAACTTCAGAATGTCGTTGTAGTCCGTCGGTTCAAGCTCGGCAGAAATTCCGCCCGGGCTCATATGTCTTATACTGTTGAACGGAATGAGATTTATTTTTGAAGGAAGTGAAGAGCACAAACGCGTTAAAGCTTTTA
>JAKAHQ010000368.1 GCA_021814855.1 Bacteroidota bacterium
GCCCGAAGAAGAGCGCTGGCTTCTCCAATTACCGAATCCATCGCCATCGTTACAGTTACGGTTATTCTGTACATAATAGGAAGAGATATTATAATGGGGCAAAGCGATATGTCCCCCGGCGAGTTTATAGTTTATCTCGGCATTTTTCTCCAAATGATTCCTTCGTTAAAGCTGCTCGGACAAGTTTTTAACAGCATCAAGGAAGGAACAGCCGCCTCGGAAAGGGTTTTCAGCATACTCGATATCAAACCGAAAATATTCGATAAAGAAAATGCCGTCGACATAAAATCTTTTAACGGAAAAATCGAATTTCAAAACGTCTCCTTCAAATATGAAAAAAGCGAGCTGATACTTAGCGATATAAACTGCTCAATCAACAAAGGAGAAGTGGTTGCTATTGTTGGACCGAGCGGCGCCGGCAAATCCACATTCATCGATTTAATTCCCCGTTTCTACGATGTAACCGACGGGCAAGTTTTAATAGACGGAACCGACGTAAGAGATTTTGGAATTAACTCGCTTAGAGAACTGATGGGCATTGTAACCCAAGAAACAATTTTATTTAACGACAGCGTCTTCAACAACATTTCTTACGGCTCAACAGAAAGATCGAAAGAAGAAATAATAGAAGCGGCAAAAGCTGCAAACGCCCATTCGTTTATCCAAAATCTTCCGAACGGATACGATACCGTAATCGGCGACCGGGGCGTTAAACTTTCGGGAGGAGAGCGACAGAGAATTTCGATTGCGAGAGCGTTGCTTAAAAATCCACCGATACTCATTCTTGATGAAGCTACTTCATCGCTTGATACCGAATCCGAAGTGCTCGTCCAGCACGCTATCGAACGGCTCATGGAAGGCAGAACCTCGATTGTAATTGCGCATAGACTTTCAACAATTAGGAACGCAGATAATATTTTAGTTCTGGGCGACGGCAAAATTGTTGAACAAGGTAAGAACGATGAGCTTCTTAAACACGACGGGCTTTATAAAAAACTTTATAACATGCAGTTCAGACTTTCATGAAAGTCTCCGGTTTTACACTTGTTAGGAACGGGGTCAAATATTCATACCCCTTCCGGGAAGCGATTAACTCCATTCTTCCCTTATGCGATGAATTAATTGTAAATGTAGGTGATTCCGAAGACGAAACACTCGAAATTGTAAAATCCATTCCAAGCGATAAAATTAGAATTGTCGAACGAACATGGGATATGACGCTGCGACAGGGCGGCAAATTACTTTCAGTTGAGACAAATCAGGCTCTTCAGCATTGCACCGGCGATTGGTGTGTTTATATTCAAGCCGATGAAGTAATTCACGAGAAATATTACCCCGCGGTAAACTCGGCAATGCAAAAATATTTTTCCGACCAAAAAGTTGAAGGACTGAAATTTTGTTACAAACATTTCTACGGCACATACGATTTTTACCAGGCTAACTTTAGGAAATGGTATCGACGCGAAGTAAGAATTATTAAGAACAATAGAGATATAGTTTCCTGGGACGATGCGATGGGATTCAAACACAAAGACGGAACTGAAATCAAATCCGTTCAGATAGATGCAGAGGTTTACCACTACGGCTGGGTGAGACCGCCGGAAAAGATGAGCGTAAAGAGAACGGACTTTCATAAGCTGTATTACAGCGACGAGCAGATAAAAACCGTAGCGCTTTCCCCCGTAGGTTCGTTCACGGACTTAGGAAACTTAAAAAGATTTTCCGATTCGCATCCTAAGATAATGGCGGAAAGAATCAGTCTCAGTCATTGGGATTTCGAATCTAAAATAGAAGATCAACCGCCGGACTGGATGAGAAAAATATTTATATTTTTTTCCCCTGTTACCAAAAGAATAAAAAAATTATTCTCACAAAGGTAAATCGTTCAGCCCGCATCCTCCCGGCATTGTAACGGTATAAATTATTTCATTCCGCTTGAAATCCAGGATATTAATTTTAGATGAAGTATTGGAGCGTTCATCGAACAGAAGCAGGTTGCCGTGCGGCAAAATATTTTTGTACCTATACCCGCTGAACACATTTACCTGCTTTTTCTGCTGCGCATCAATTACAATTAATTCTCCTGACGGTTCGTTTTTTTTCTTGCCGATGCCGGTTTGAACATTAACAGTAACAATAAAAAGATAATTACCGTCTTCCGACCATCTTGCGTCGGCAAGTTTGCGCGAACTTGTCGCAACCAATACTTCCGATTTCTCCTGAATATCTTTCAAATAAATATCGTACTCATTGTTAAAAGCGGTTTGTCTGAATTGAAACCTGCTGTTGGGTGAAAAATACAACGGTGTGCGTCCGGGCGGGAGCGGGAAACCGTTCTTTACTAAATCAAATTCTCTAGTAACAGCGCTGCCCGCTTTTCCGTTTCGATCGAACGGGAAAATTTTTTGGTAGACAATCCGGGAATTTACCGTATCGATAGAAGTTAAATTGACTTTAAACGTATCCGGATTTTCCCAATATGTATAAAGCTGCATTCCGTCGCCGAATTGGTATTTTTCGTAATACTCATTCTTCTCGCGGTTCAAAAGAAATATACGGGCATCGAGCAAGTACGGCAGCCCGCCTCTTTTTCCCAATGACAGCACGGAAGTAATAAACGCGGTTTTTCTATCTTCCGTTGTATTGAGCGATGCAACCTTACTTCCCCACCGGCTCCAAATAATTACGCTTTTCTTGCTCAACAGATCGAATTGATAAACTGAAGGTCTGCCCTGAAAATCCGCCACGAAAAGAATGTTTCTGAATTCATCAAGAACATTTTTGCCGGCTTTAAGTATCGAATAATCCCTAATGAGGTTTTTCGAAAAATAATTATAAGCTTCTTTTCCGGCTTGGAAAGATGTGCCGTACTTACCGACTAAAAGTCTATAGGTATGATCCGAAATTTTTTGAATATTAGCATGGTCGTTAATTTCTTTAGATAGCCCGGTTCGATAATTTTTAACGGCATTCAGCGTTGGAAATTCGCCGATGTTTATGTAGTAAAAATTTTGATCTGAAGCCGGGGTGCCGTCGCCGCTTTCTTTGCATGCGGTAAATAAAAACAAAACGACCGGAACGAAAAATAATATTTTTTTATAGCCGTGCGTCATGTGGTTTATTTTTCTTTATAATTATCCTAGAT
>JAKAHQ010000369.1 GCA_021814855.1 Bacteroidota bacterium
TTACTAAGATCTGGAGTGCGCAAAGTGCATTGCCGTTTCCTGGCCCCTAAGTTTTTGAATCCCTGTTTTTTGGGAGTCAACATTGGATCAAGAGATGAACTGGGTGCGGTCAAGGCAGATGAATCCGGCAACTACAAAATTCTTTCCGATGAGGAAATTAAAAAATATTACGACGACCACCCGGAAGATTACCACGTTGACGCCCAGAGGAAACTGAAATTTGTTCTCTTCAGAAGACAACCTTCTCATGACGATACGCTGTCTATAAAGAAAAATCTTGATGACCTGGTTGCTAAAATGAAAAACGATACGGCTTCATTTAAAAGTTACGTGAATATTTATTCCGAAGTTCCTTATAGACGGGATACAATTTCAATTGTAAGACTGCCGGAGAATGTTAAAAATATTTTAAGCAACGCCAAAGTTGGAGATGTAATTGGTCCGGTTCTAACTTTCCAGGGTTTTGTTGTTTACAAACTGGTTGATAGAGTCACTTCCAAAAATACAATGGTAAGAGCTTCGCATATTCTCGTTAAATCCACAGGAGACGATAAAGCAGACTACAAGAAAGCTATGGATATCTATAACGAGTTGATGAAAGGCGCCAATTTTGAAAACGAAGCCAGAATGAAGTCCGATGACGGCACTAAGAATAACGGCGGCGATTTGGGATGGTTTGGTAAAGGACAAATGGTTAAGCCCTTTGAAGAAGCTTGTTTTAACGGTAAGATCGGAGTAATACAAAAACCAATTAAAACTCAATTTGGATATCACATAATCAAAGTAACCGGAAAATCGAATACCGATTACGTTGTTGAACAAATTGTTAACCGAATACAAGTTTCCGGAAGCACTGCCGATAAAATTTACCAGGACGCCCAGGATTTCTCCTACATAGCTAAGAAAGACGGATTTGAATCCGAAGCTAAACTGATGAAATACGACATTGGCGAAACTCCTGGATATGCAAAAGACGCTACAGCTATTCCAAGTTTGGGTTCCAACTCTGCCTTGGTTAAATGGTCGTTCGACGAAAGCACCGGTTCGATTAGCGACGTATTCAAAGTGCCTGCCGGGTATATTGTTGCCATGATCTCCGATGCTTCAAAAGCCGGAGTAGAGAAATTTGACGTGGTAAAATCTCAGGTTAAAAACACTTTGCTTAGAAAAAAGAAATTGGATAAAGCGATGTCGTTGATTGCTGATATTCGTTCGAAGATCGGCGATAACGGCGATCCTTCCGCTGTGGCAAAAACGGTTTGGAATGCGGCGAGAGTAGATACCACTTCGGAATTTACTGTTAATGGAAATGTCCCCCGCCTTGGCCGTGAATTTGCATTTACAGATTATGCGTATAAAGCTGATTTGAATAAATGGTCGCAGCCTGTAAAGGGTAGAATTGGCGCTTATCTTATTAAGGTTACCTACAGAACTCAGTTTAATAATCAAACCTACGATTTTCAGAAAGCCGAGTTGAAGAAACAAATACTGTCTTCCAAAAAGAGCCGGTATTTTATGCAATGGGTTCAGGACTTAAAGAAAGAAGCCGATATTGTTGATAACAGATATCTCTTCTACCGGTACTAAAATTAAAAAGCCGTTCTTAAGAGAACGGCTTTTTTATGTCAATTCCTTTTTAATCCAGTCAATTAATGCTTCGCCTGTTTTAACGGCGCCACTATAAAGTCGGCGGCGAATAACATCAAACAAATTTTTCCAATATCAATCATGATTTTATATATTGAGTTGCGGATGTTTTAAAATTCATTCTTCTATGAGCTTAAAGAGAATCTACATAACCGGATTTATGACAAGCGGTAAAAGCACGGTTGGGCCAATACTTGCCAACGTGCTCGGGTTTGAATTTATAGACCTTGATAAGGAAATCGAATCCCAGGAAAATCTTTCGATAGTAGAAATATTTGAAAAAAAAGGGGACACGTCTTTTCACGAGCTCGAGACGCATGTGCTCACAAGATTTTCGCAAAAAGACGATCTTGTTATTTCTCTTGGCGGCGGAACAATCACTAACGATACAAACTTTGCAATCATTCGAAAAACAGGAAAAATAATTTATCTTAAAGTGGCTCCAAACGTGCTGTATAAAAGATTGAAAAATAAAATAGACCGCCCGCTGATACGCGACATGGTTTTGAACGGAAACTCCGAAAAAGACTTTGTGGAAAAGATAGAAGAACTGCTTCAAAAGAGAAGTAAGTATTACGAACGGGCAGATCTTATAATTGAATCCGATATGCAGCCGCTGGGCGTAACAATAGATAAAATTGCAAAAAAAATTTCGGTGCTCTTCGATGAAAAAAATTGAGATTAAAATTCCCGGTAAAACATATCCCATTTTTCTCGGCGACGGGATAACAAATTCTTTCCGCCGTGTTATTAAATCCGGCAATTTTTGTAAGAATTTCTTTTTTGTGGTTGATAGTAATGTGTTTGAGTATCACGGCGAAAAAATAAATAGTTTAATTTCCGCCGGCGGCGGCAAGTCATTTGTTCATGTCTTTGAATCAAACGAAAGGAATAAGAGCTTCGACGGCGCGCAAAAAATTTATTCCGATCTTATTAGTCATGGCTTTGCAAGAGATACCCTTGTAGTTGCCGTTGGCGGAGGTATAACTGGAGATATAACGGGATTTGTCGCATCCACCTTTATGAGGGGTGTTCAGTTTGTTCAGATTCCTACAACATTACTTTCTGCGGTTGATAGTTCCGTAGGCGGAAAGACGGGAATTAATTTCGAGCACACAAAAAATATTATCGGCACATTTTTTCAGCCGGAGTTTGTTTTTATCGATACGGAATTTTTAAATACGCTTCCAAAGGACGAATTAGTTTGCGGCATCGGAGAAATTTTGAAATATGCTTTTCTTTCCAATGATGAATTGTTCGATGCGTTAAATAATAATCTCGATAAACTTCTGCTTCTGAAGCCGGCATTCACGAAAAAGATTATTGAAACATGCATTCGTTTTAAAGGAGACGTAGTTGCCAAAGATGAGAAAGAAAGCGGCTTGCGCAAAATTTTAAACTTTGGCCATACATTTGCCCATGCTTTCGAGGTGGAACAAAATTATTTATTGAAACACGGACAGGCGGTTACAGTAGGCATAATGTGCGCCCTGGAA
>JAKAHQ010000370.1 GCA_021814855.1 Bacteroidota bacterium
GTTACTCTTGCAAGTATCAGCGCGACTGCCGTGCGCATAAGCATCGAAGGCAGCAGCCCGATATTTCAAATACCGAATTTGAGCCCGTCAGCATACAGCGCATTGATTGCATATTTTATACTTGGCGCGCTGATAGGATTGGCTTCCGTAATTGTAACAAAATCGGTCTACTTTATCGAAGACATGTTTGACAAGCTGCCTATTCACTGGATGTGGTGGCCTGCTCTCGGAGCTATTGCCGTAGGTGTAGTTGGATATTTCGTTCCATCAACGCTCGGAGTTGGGTACGATAACATCAGGGATATAATCGGCGGAAATATTACGGGAAAGATTCTCTTGATATTGTTCATCGCAAAATTTATTTCGTGGTCAATTTCGTTAGGGAGCGGAACTTCAGGCGGAACACTGGCGCCCCTTTTTACAATCGGCGGAGGACTTGGCGCATCGCTGGCTTTATTTGCCGCATATTTTTTCCCGTCTGCAGGAATTGATCCGCGCATGGCGGCTCTTGTGGGAATGGCTGCCTTGTTCGCCGGTTCATCACGAGCAATTTTAACATCAATTATTTTTGCGTTCGAAACCACACTGCAACCGAATTCAATTCTACCTTTGCTTGCCGGGTGCAGCGCTTCATACCTTGTCTCGCTTGTACTTATGAAGGAAACAATCATGACGGAAAAAATTGCCCGAAGAGGAATCCGTGTACCAAACGAGTATTCCGCCGACATGCTCGATCAAATTTCTGTAGGCGAAGTCGCTACCCAAAATGTTGTTACAATTAATTACAAGGCAACAATCGCCGAAGCGCGGAATCAAATTCTCACACAGAATATTCGGAATCATTACATTCCATTGATTGATAATGTAGGAAAAGTTTCTGGGATTATAAGCAGAACAGATTTGGAAAATCCCGAAAGCGAAGATGATACACCCGTAAAGCATTTAATATCTAAACCGCTTGTTGTTCTGTTAAAAAAGAATTCGGTTAAGGAAGCGGCAAATTTAATGGCGGAGTTTGATGTGCATTCGATCCCGGTGATTGAAGACACGCATTCGATGAAACTGTGCGGAATTATTTCGCGGAGCGATATCTTAAAAGCAAGAAAGCAAAAGATCGATGAGTCAAAGCAATTTGAGAAGACTTTTACTTTTTACGGTGCGGCAAATAAAAAATCTTCTGGATGAAAAAGCAGTGGTTAAAATTCTTTTAATTAATTACAGCGGCCGGAGTACCATAATACCGGTTTGCTTTTTATTTCCTTTTAGATACTCAGCCAAAGGTTTTTCAGAAATTTGTACCTTGTAACCTACGTTAGGCGCATGAAGCAAGTGAATTCTTCCGTCATCGGCACGGTAAGCAATGCCGGTGTGGGAAATATCGAGCCCGTTAATATTTGTGGTGATACCTAAAATATCACCGCTGTGAATTTTGCCTTCCACTTTTTCAATTTCATCATTAGGTATGTAAAAATATTTTCTGGAGTTTATTGCTTTTTCAACGGCTTCAATTTCTTTAACGAATTTCGGATTATCCTTCAGCTGTTTATATGCGTCAACATGGGTGCTCATAAAATCAATTTTCTTGTCGTAAGGTATGCCGCCGATTTCTTGGGTGATATCTTTTCCGATTTCTCTTTTGTTCATTTCATAAATCCAATCGGAAAAGTAATGCAGCCGAGAAGGATATTCTTTCATTTTGCCGTCGCGGTAACGGATGTTTTCAATTTCTTTAAGATATTCTTCAAAACTTGTTTTACCGGATTTGACGCATCTTGCAAGAGCAAGCGAGCTTTCCAAAAAAGTGTAGCAGTCAAGCCCGGTTAAATTAACAACCAAAGTTTCTTTATCGCCCTTCTCGAGCGTATGCGCATCGTAATTGGTTCCAATAAAACTTTTAGCAATGACGGTTATAACTTCTCCAATCGGCTCCGAAGATAATTTTTCATCGACGGCTAATTTAAATTTGGAACTGCATGCGTCCACATCTTTCTGAGTATAAATCGGCTGTGCATATACCAACGATGCCATGATAGTTAAGAATAAAATTTGTACAAGTATTCTATTATAATTCATGTGTGTTTTGCTTTCCAAGTTATAAAGATTCTGCATTCTGCGCTCTACACTCTTCGTTCAATTAAAACGGCGGCTCTTCCAACGCTTGCGGCTGCTCTTGTCCCGCCGGTAATTGCTGACGGAACCGATCCAGATTTTCGAATCGCGCGTAATCTTTTATGAATCGAAGTTTCGCTTCGCCTATTGGACCATTTCTTTGTTTGCCCACAATTACTTCGGCAATGCCTTCGGTAGATTCGCCGTTCATATCTCCGCCGGAATATTGTGTAACGCCGTAAACCTCTGGACGATAAAGGAACAACACAACGTCGGCATCCTGCTCGATTGAACCCGACTCGCGCAAATCCGAAAGCATTGGCTTTTTATCGGAACGAGCTTCAACCTGCCGGTTTAGCTGAGATAGAGCAATAACCGGAATATTCAATTCCTTAGCTAACGCTTTTAATGAACGCGAGATTGTCGAGATTTCACGTTCGCGGCTTTCCATATTATACGAAGGCATAATTAGTTGAAGATAGTCGATAATAATCAGACCGATATTTTTTTCATTCTTAAGTCGTCGAGCTTTTGCTCGTAATTCCAAAATTGAAATACTTGGAGTATCATCGATATAGATTGGAGCTTTACTAAGTTTATGAACAGTACGGCTTATTTTAGCTCCTTCTTCTGCTTTGAATTTTCCAGTTCTAACATTATGCGCATTAATTCTTGCCTCGGCAGAAATTAATCTTGTTGCCAATTGTATAGTTGCCATTTCCAAACTGAAAACGGCAATCGGCACGCCATGATCAATTGCGGCGTTACGCGCAGCAGACATTGCAAAAGCTGTTTTTCCCATGGAGGGTCTTGCGGCAACAATTATTAAATCCGATTTTTGAAAACCGCCGAGCAAATCATCAAGTTCAAAAAATCCGCTTGGAACGGAGAACGTGGAAATATTTTTAGAGTGAATTGCTTCAATAAGTTCAAGCGCTTCCTTTACGGCTTTATCCATCGACTTGAACGATTCCTTAATTCCCTCTTCAGATATTTGAAATAATTTTTCTTCTTTTTCATCAA
>JAKAHQ010000371.1 GCA_021814855.1 Bacteroidota bacterium
GTGCCGTTTAAATTTTGTGCCGAAAAATAGTTTAATGAGCGTTTAGAATCAAAAATAACGCTTCTTAATTAACAGAGAAGAGAAAAGTATAATCCGCGAAAAGTTAATTAGTGTCGCTATGCCGTTGATAAAATCAATCGTTCGGCAGAGCGGCGAAAAAGACAATTGTTTATATTAAGTATGTAAACCAAACCACTAAATTAATTTTGGACAATATGAAAATTCTTCTTGAGAGCAGCCGGCAGTTCACAAAAAATAATTTTCCGAAATATGAATTTCATATCGCGAAAGAGTTAAGAGCAAAATACGATTTTGATTTAGAGCTCTTTTCAATTTGCGGAAATGTCTTATTCGCGGATTTTAGATCTGTTCGATTGTTTGTTCAAAAAATTAATTCTAATCGGGCGCAGAAAGATCACCTTGCCGTTGGCCAGGTTAACGCCGCCGGTTTGCTAGATGAAATATATCATTACTTGTTTAGACTTTACGAAATTCAGATTAATCCCGGCGTGTTTAGCAAGGCGCTAAATCATCTGAATATAAAATTGGGCGAGGATAAAACCCGGAAATTATTATTTGATTTTGTCTCCGTATTTCCCCCGTTGGAAGTTTATAAAGGCAAGGAAAGTGTTTTCGAATACTTAAATTCGTTTACCGCTGACAGGTCTAACGCCGAAATAACGCTGGAAGAACTGATCCTTCTCTACTTTGCCAATTTCAATCCTGCGAATAAAAAAATCATTGAGCTGTTCGACGAACATTATCTTACCGAAAAAGAAATTTATATTTCCGCCATAAATGAACTTGAGCAATTTTTTCTAAAGGAAAAAAAGTTCGGCCCTGAAAACAACGACGTCTTTGCACTTTTTAAAATGCCAATCCTTGCTAATCCGGAAAGCATTGAAGCCCAGCTCGATTTCATAAAGGAGAAATACGGAATTCTTCTCGACGAAAAATTTCTAAAAAGAATTTTAAGCAGTAAAGATTTAATACATGAAGATTATGTGTTTGAAGGGTTCGGCGGCGGCGGCGCGCCTACAATCGCTCCAAAGTATAAAGGAGGAATGAGCGATGCCGATTTTCTTATGCTCGGAAAATCCGGATATAAGTACGCGCTCGATTCTGCCAAAGATTACGATGAGCCGGAACGGTTTACTCAGGATATCGATTGGATGCCAAAAGTTGTAGTTATTGCTAAGAACACCTATGTGTGGCTCGATCAGCTTTCGAAAAAATACGGAAGGCACATTAGAACTCTCGATCAAGTTCCCGATGAAGAATTGGATCAGCTTGCACGATGGAATTTTAACGGTTTGTGGCTGATCGGAATTTGGGAAAGAAGCAGCGCATCGAAAAGAATTAAGCATATTATGGGAAACATTGATGCGGTTTCTTCGGCGTATTCTCTATACGATTATGAAATTGCTCACGATCTCGGCGGGGAAAATGCTTATAACAATTTTAATGCGAGA
Organism: Bacteroidota bacterium; assembly: GCA_021814855.1. The sequence continues at coordinate 1,473 of JAKAHQ010000371.1, forward strand.
GCTAAACTGCGCGGTATTCGTCTTGCAAGCGATATGGTGCCGAATCATACCGGAATTTTTTCAAAGTGGGTAATCGAGCATCCGGAATATTTTATCCAGTCTCCGTATCCGCCGTTTCCTAATTATAGTTTTACAGGAGAAAATTTATCGCACGATCCTTCTGTACAAGTCAGAATTGAAGACGGGTACTGGCGAAGGAGTGATGCCGCGGTTGTATTCCAAAGAATCGATAACAATTCCGGCGAAGTAAGATACATGTATCACGGTAACGACGGCACAAACATGCCGTGGAATGATACGGCGCAGCTTAATATGCTTCGTCAGGATGTTCGCGAGGCGGTTATCCAAAAAATATTTGATGTGGCCCGCAAGTTCTCAATCATTCGCTTCGATGCAGCCATGACTTTGACCAAACGGCACTTCTCGCGTTTGTGGTATCCCGAACCGGGTAAGGGAGGCGATATTCCGTCGAGAGTCGATTACGCGTTGACGCGTGAAGAATTCGATAGGGCTTTCCCGGAAGAATTTTGGCGCGAAGTTGTAGATAGAATCAATCGTGAAATGCCCCATACTCTTTTATTGGCGGAAGCTTTTTGGCTGATGGAAGGTTACTTTGTCCGTTCGCTTGGAATGCACCGCGTTTATAACTCCGCGTTTATGCATATGATGATGAAAGAAGAAAACGCCAAGTACCGCGATCTTATATCCAACACTCTCGAATTTGAACCGGAGATTTTAAAACGGTACGTGAACTTTATGAGCAATCCCGATGAGGAAACGGCAATAAAACAGTTCGGCACCGAGGATAAATATTTTGGAGTCTGCACTTTGATGGTAACGCTTCCGGGACTGCCGATGTTTGCTCACGGTCAGATCGAAGGATATACAGAAAAGTACGGCATGGAATACCAGCGCGCGTACTATCACGAAACGCCGAACCAGTGGCTTGTCGGCAGACACGAACGGGAAATTTTTCCGTTGATGAAAAAGCGCTACTTATTCAGCCAGGTAAATAATTTTTGGCTCTTTGATGTTGTAGATAATTACGGGAATGTTAACGAAAATGTTTTTGCGTATTCAAACAGCGAGTATGGCGAACGTTCGCTTGTGTTTTACAATAACAAGTATGAACACGCCGGCGGAAAAATATTGAAATCCTCTCCTAAGCTTGTAAGCTACGATGGAATGAATAAGTTTCTTGAGACAAGAAGCATCTCTGAAGCTTTGAATATTAATCCTGATTACAAAGTATATTACATCTTTAAGGAACATGTCTCCGGTCTCGAATTTATTCGCTCCGGCAGCGATATATTTAACAACGGTTTTAATGTAGAACTCGGTGCGTTTAAATACTTGGTTTACCTCGATTGGCGGGAAATATATGATGAGAAGGGGGAATGGGAAAAATTGGCTCTCCAATTGGCCGGGAACGGCGTACATAATATTTACGTCGCTTTCCGCGAGATGCAGCTTTCCAAAATTCATTACGCTTTCGAAAGAATGTTTGACGAAGAATCCCTGAACGGATTTATTAAAACTTGCGTGCTTGAAGAAACAGATGAGACCGAGGAAGATAAAATCAGTTTCATAGACGAAAAGTATTTCGAGCTTCTTAATACAATAATCGGGCATTTCCAGTTAACGGCAAATCCTCAGCCGA
>JAKAHQ010000372.1 GCA_021814855.1 Bacteroidota bacterium
AGCGAAATTAATAATTATATAAAAACGATGTATGAGAACTCCGAATTCTCGCAGAAGATCGGCTTTGAAATTCTATCGAACATGCATAAAATTTTTGCGCGCGGACTCGATATGATTCATAAGAAAAAGATTTCGCCAAGTCAAAATGTAATCGAATCGCTTCGATCTTGCTTGATTGTTATTGTAGCTGTTGTTCGCGGTAAGGAAGTAGATATTACGAGCTATCTTAACCGTGCCGAAAATTTCGGAAAGTCAATAATGACAAAACAGAAGGATAAGTAAATGGAATTATACGCAGTAATTATGGCTGGAGGAGTCGGTTCAAGGTTCTGGCCGAGAAGCAAAGAAAAAAAACCGAAACAATTAATTCGAATCGTCGGGGAAAACACGATGATTCAGGATACGGTGAACAGATTAAACGGATTGGTTGAAAATAAAAATATTCTCATCATAACTAATAAAGTACAAAAGATGAGAGTTAAAGAACAGCTCCCTCAAATTCCTGAAGAGAATATTATTGATGAGCCGTTTGGAAAAAATACGGCTGCGTGTATTGGCTTAGCTTCCGTTTTTATAAAAAAGAAAAATCCTGATGCTGTGACTATTACATTGCCGTCGGATCACCTGATAAAGGACGACGAAGAATTTAGAAAATGTCTTTCCACCGCAGCGGAGTTCGCTTATAGATCGAAAGGACTTGTGACAATAGGCGTAACACCAACGCGGCCGGAAACCGGTTACGGTTACATCCAATTTGACGATGCGGAAGTATCTTCGAACGTTTATAAAGTGTTGACATTCGCGGAGAAGCCGAATCTTTCTACGGCAAGACAATTCATGGAGTCCGGAGACTTTCTTTGGAACGCCGGCATATTTATCTGGCGCGTCGATTCGATTCTTAACGAGATTAAGAAATATTTGCCGGATTTGCATGAAGGACTTCAGAAGATCGAAGAAGCGATCGGCACGCCGGATTTTGAACGCCAGCTTGTTCACGAGTACGGCCAATTAAAAAGTATTTCGATAGATTACGGTGTTATGGAAAAGGCATCAAATGTGTATCTTACCAAGGCGGATTTTTATTGGAACGATCTTGGCAACTGGGAAGCGGTTTACGAAATTTCCGATAAGAATGAAGACGGTAACGCAATAGCAGGCGACGTGTACACGGAAAAGACTTACAGCTCGTATATATTTTCGCCAAGAAAATTTACAGCTACAATCGGCGTCGAGAATTTGATAATCATAAATACTCACGAAGCGCTTTTGGTATGTCACAGAAATAACGCGCAAGATGTTCGCCAGATTGTTGATTATCTTAAGATGAATAAGAAGAACGAATTAATTTAATTTGGTATCAGAAAATATTTCATTCGTTTTTATACATGAAAAAATTAATTACAGAAGACGACGTAAAAAAAGTCCTAAAGAACGACGGGCAGGAAATAAATATCGAGAAGGGAAGCGTAATTACTCCGCTTGCTTTGGATAGAATCCGTCATGCGGGGTTGAGAATTGTCAGCGAAATTTCCGCCAAGGCGCCAGTTATATCCAACTACAGCAAAGTTGCAATCGGTTCTGATCACACCGGCGTGAAAGCAAAAAAAATTGTTTACGATTTTCTTAAAGCCAAAGGTTTAGATGTTACCGATGTGGGAACCTTTACCGAGGATGCCGTTGATTATCCAGATATAGCTTTCGATGTTGCGAACCGTGTGATAATGGGAGAAGTCGACTGCGGGATTATTTTAGACGCAACGGGAATTCCTTCTGCCATTACCGCTAATAAAATTCCCGGTATAAGAGCTGCAACATGCTACAACGAATTTTCTGCTAAGAGCGCGCGTGAACATAACAACGCAAATGTTCTAGTTATGGGCGCTAAAACTTTAGGGGATGAGACTATTAAATCTATTATTGAGGTATGGTTAAAATCCGGTTTCTTAGGCGACCGGCATCAACGCCGTCTAGATAAAATAAAATCTATAGAAGAAAAATTCTTGATGAAGTAATTTTTGTTTGCTGCTAAGTAGTACATCAAATGTTCTAATTAAATTCAGGATTATAATTGTTTATAGAGAAATCGGTAGTCGAATCGATTCGGGCTATCCAGGAAGGAATATTTTTACTGAAGGTATTTGCGCCGTCAATTGCCTCGACGGTAAAACCGGGACAGTTCTGCAACATTAAAGTCTCGGAGACAAACTTTCCGCTGCTCAGGCGTCCGTTCAGCGTTAGCGATGTAGAGGAAGATTACGTTTACTTTTTATTTGATATTCACGGCGAAGGAACGAAAATATTATCCGGTAAGAAAAAAGGCGACGAATTGGAATTGCTCGGTCCGCTTGGCAAGGGATTTATTTATAACGGCGAATACGATACTGCAATTATTGTTGCCGGCGGTTTGGGCTCCGCTCCCTTCCCGTTTCTTAGCAGACATATTCCCGCAGATAAAAAAATTATAAGTCTTGTCGGCGCTAGGAACTCAAAACTACTTGTAAGCCACGCTTTAACAAATGTAAATATCGCCACGGACGATGGTTCCGCCGGATACACCGGCAATGTTGTAGACTTATTGAAATCGAAAATTGAAAACATAACCGGGAAGGTAAGAGTATTCGGATGCGGGCCAAACCAGATGTTAAAAGCGCTGCAAAATTTTTGTAACGAAAATGACTATGATTGTCAAATTTCCGTCGAGTGCGCAATGGCTTGCGGTTTCGGTATTTGCCAGGGATGCCCGATAGATTCCTCTGATGGAGAAACTTATTTGCTCGTTTGTAAAGACGGGCCGGTTTTTAATTCCATGGCGGTGAAGTTATGAGCGGAATTGATCTCTCGGTTAATATCGGTAAACTAAGATTGAAAAACCCTATCCTTCTAGCTTCGGGTACGGTTGGGTATGGAAATGAAATAGCTCAGTTCACAGATTTAAGTAAACTTGGCGGCATTGTAACAAAGTCGCTGTCTTTGAAGCCGCGTAAAGGAAACCCCCCGCAAAGAATAGTTGAAACACCTTCCGGTATGTTAAATGCCATCGGCTTGGCAAATGTGGGCGTGGAAGTATTCGTAAAAGAAAAAATACCGTTTCTTAAAAATCTTAATACAACATTGATTTGCAATA
>JAKAHQ010000373.1 GCA_021814855.1 Bacteroidota bacterium
AGAATATACCGTGCTAATGGGGCTGGCAACGGACTGCGATATCAACGAAAGATCTATATTCGCAAGAAAAAATTATTTTTACCCTGACCTTCCCAAAGGCTACCAGATATCTCAATACGAGGAACCGATTTGCGAACACGGACATGTTAATATCGTTTTTCAAGATGATTCGATTAAGAGAATTGGTATTACCAGAATCCATATGGAAGAGGATGCCGGCAAATCAATTCACGATCAATCATACAGCACGCTTGTAGATGTTAACAGATGCGGTATTCCGCTGATGGAAATTGTAAGCGAGCCCGATATGAGAACTCCAACCGAAGCATCATTATATTTAATGAAAATAAGACAGATTGTTCAATACCTGGGAATATGCGACGGCAACATGGAAGAAGGCTCATTAAGGTGCGATGCCAACGTTTCGGTTCGATTGGCAGGCGAAACAAAGTTGGGTACAAAAACCGAAATTAAAAACATGAACTCATTTAAGAACGTTGAGAAAGCAATCGCTTTTGAGATTAACAGACAAATAGAAGTTATAGAAGACGGCGGCACAATAACACAGGAAACTCTTTTATGGAACGCCGACTTGAACGAAGCTTTTTCAATGAGAAGCAAGGAAGAAGCTCACGATTACAGATATTTTCCCGAACCAGATTTGCTTCCCGTGGTTGTAGATGAAAAATGGAAATCGGAAATTGCCAAACAAATGCCGGAACTTCCCGAAGTAAGAAAAAATAGGCTCACAAATAAATATAATCTTCCCAAGTATGATGCGGAAATTTTAACGCAGTCAAAACCGGTTGCGGATTATTATGAAAAAGTAATTGAAGTAACCGATGATTATAAAACAGCCAGCAACTGGGTGATGACCGATGTTCTGAAAGTTATTAATGAAGAAAAAATTGAGATAAATAATTTTCCCGTTCCGCCGGAAGATCTGGGCGAACTTGTTAATCTTATTAAAGAAGGAACCATAAGCGGGAAGATTGCAAAAGAAGTTTTCCCAGTAATGCTGCATGACAAGAAAAAACCTTCGGCCATCGTAAAAGAAAAGAACCTTTTACAAATATCCGATTCCTCGGAAATCGAAAAGATAGTGGATAAGATTATTAGCGATAAACCCGGCGAGGTTCAGCAGTATATTGAAGGAAAAGAGAAAGTGTTCGGTTTTTTTGTGGGACAAATAATGCGCGAGACAAAAGGGAAAGCAAACCCGCAAATGGTTAACGACACGTTACGAGAAAAACTGGATGCCCTGAAAAAATAACTGAATTTTATTAAAAAATATTGGAGACATAAATTGTCATTCAAAAGCGGCTTAAAAAAATTTTTCGGTGTAAAAACTGAGGAAGAGATTCGTCAACCGAAAACAACAAAAGAAAAAACCAGGGAGTTTTTTGAATCACTGTTGTTTGCCGGCATTGCGGCATTTTTCATTATTACGTTCATAGTACAGAACACCAGAATACCTACCGGTTCCATGGAAGACACTATTCTTGTTGGCGATTTTGTACTTGTAAATAAATTTATATACGGCGCCGGATCTCCCAAGTATCTTCCGTTTACGCAGATTGAAATACCACACTTCAGGTTACCCGCTCTCCGCGATCCTCACAGGAAAGATATAGTGGTATTCGAGTTCCCGGGTATGAGAGACCAGGTTAAAGCTGATGAGCTCGGTGTTAATTATGTTAAAAGATGCATCGGTGTTCCCGGCGATACGATACAAGTTATAAATAAAGTGGTATATGTAAACCATAAACAATTCTGGATTCCGCCGCATATAAAATATCTAGACGCGTTTGCAAAGCCGAAAGAAATGGTTGAGCCCCGCATATTTCCGAAAGGAATGCCGTGGAATGAAGATAATTACGGACCGTTGATTGTTCCTAAAAAAGGTTATACCATTCCGCTGAACACAAATAACGTTGAGCAATGGGCAATAACAATCGACAGAGAATACGGAAGAAAAGTTGTGGCAGTACAGGATAACGTTGTAACAATTGAAGGAAAGCCCGTCACTTCTTATACTTTTAAAAAAGATTACTATTTTATGATGGGAGACAACAGAGACGACAGCCTTGACAGCCGTTTCTGGGGTTTTGTTCCTAGGGACAACGTTGAAGGCGAAGCGTTTATAACTTTATTTTCTTGGGACAGAGATATTCCGTTTACCGATTTTTTCAGGCTAATCGGTTCAATACGCCCGGAAAGGGTTGTTAAATTATTACATTAATATTTAACCCGGAATAATTTATTATAAAGGGCGGGAAATAATCCTGCCCTTTTTTCTTACAAACAAATTTAAAAGTCTATGAATATTTTAGACATCAACTACGAAAAATATTTTCTTGCTAACGGATTGGAAGTAATTCTTTATAAAGATACTTCTCTTCCGCTGGTAGCGGCAAATATCTGGTATAAAGCCGGTTCGGCTAACGAGCAAAAAGGTAAAACCGGCATTGCTCATTTGTTTGAACACATGATGTTCCAGGGCAGCAAAAATGTTCCGAAGGAAATGCACTTTAAATATATCCAGGAAGCCGGTGGTTCGCTTAACGGCTCTACAAGCTTTGACAGGACGAATTATTACGAAAAGGTTCCTTCTAACTTTCTTGAATTAATCCTTTGGCTTGAGTCTGACAGGATGGGTTTCTGGCTGCCCGCGCTTACGCAGGAAAAATTGGATAACCAGAAAGACGTAGTTAAAAATGAAAGGCTTGAAAGATATGATAATCAGCCGTACGGATTAGCATGGGAAATATTACTGAAAAGTTTATTCGCTGATTCACATCCGTACAGCTGGCCTACAATCGGTTCGCTTGAAGATATAACCGGTTTTACAATTGAAGATGTTACCGGATTCTTTAATAAATTTTACTCGCCTTCTAATGCATGCCTTGTAATTGCGGGCGATTTTGACAACGGCGAAACCAAAGCTCTTGTAGAAAAATATTTCGGCTCAATTCCCGGCAACAAACTTGAGAACAACATTCTTCAAACAAACGATGCATCACTTAACGAAAATAAATTTATTGTTCATAAAGATAACGTGCAGTTGGAAAGGCTTTATTTAGCGTGGCATTCCGATAAAGCTTACGGCGAGTATGATAC
>JAKAHQ010000374.1 GCA_021814855.1 Bacteroidota bacterium
TCCATTCGGAGAAAGAATTCTAACCGATGCAAAAGGGTAGTCAACATTCTTTTCGCGGAAAAAAACCGCTCCGATTTTTTTGCTGTCATCCAGGAAGTCTTTGTTAAAAAAACGCAAAGGGGTAAGCGGCGAATAATGAAACGGGAGTTGCCCTGGAGAATTGGGCTTGGCTGCACTTGTCTTACCGGCTTTAATCTGCCCGATCTCTTTTTCAATTTCTTCTTTAGACAAGCCGCCGGGACGAAGCAGGTAAAAATCGTCTCTGTAATATTCAAGTATTGTGGATTCAACGCCAACGCTGCATCTGCCGCCGTCGAGAATTAAATCAACTTTGTCGCCGAGATATTTTGAAACATGCGAAGCTTCGGTAGGACTGAGATGCCCGAATCGGTTTGCGCTCGGAGCCGCAATTGGAGTTTGAGCTTCATCAATGAGGTTCAGCGCAACTTTATGATCCGGCATTCTAATGGCAACCGTTGGATTTCCGGCAGTAACAATATCCGGAACAATATCGGTTTTGGGTAGAACTAAGGTTAATGGCCCAGGCCAGAATTTATTTATAAGATGATCGACCCTTTCGCTGTTAGTCGTGGAAAATTTTTGTAACCAGCTTTTTTGAGAAATATGAAGAATGAGCGGATTGAACGAAGGACGCTTTTTTGCTTCAAAGATTTTAGCAACGGCAATCGGGTCTAACCCGTTGGCGCCAAGACCGTAAACAGTTTCGGTAGGAAAAGCTACAAGCCCGCCGCGCTTAATTATATCTGCCGCGGCCGAAATCGATTCTTTATTTGCTTTAATTACATTCATTGCTAACGTAAAAATATAACATTTTGTTAAAGATTTGTAATTGGAATATCTTTGCGGAGAAATTGTTCATAAAATATGATAACGATATGAGCGAATTAGATGAACTTAAAAGCTTCTGCAAGCAACTGGCGGATGAAAGCGGAAAAATAATTAGAGGATACTGGCGGCACGATGTTGCGGTTGAAACGAAAAAAGATTTGTCGCCGGTAACCATTGCAGATAAAAAATCCGAAGAGCTGATGCGCAGATTAATAATGAAAAATTTTCCTTCGCACGGAATTTTAGGCGAGGAGTTCGGAGAACATAATCCTGGCGCAGAATACCAATGGGTTTTGGATCCGATCGACGGAACAAAAAGTTTTGTGTGCGGCACAGTCACTTTTGGTACGTTGATAGCATTAATGAAAAACGGCGAGCCGATTCTTGGAGTGATTAACCAACCCATCCTGAATGAATTTTTAATCGGCGATGGAAATTCCGCCGAGTTGAACGGTAAAAAAGTAAAAGTCCGTGAGTGTTCGAAACTTTCCGAGGCGGTGCTTCTTACCACCGATCAATTAAACATAGAGCAGCACCGTGACATTAAAAAGTTTGACGAGCTTGTTCACAAAGTTAAAATGTACCGGCAGTGGGGCGATTGCTACGGTTATTATCTTGTAGCTTCAGGTTATGCGGATATAATGCTCGACCCGATTATGAATCCGTGGGATCTTCTTGCGCTGGTTCCTATTATTTGCGGCGCCGGCGGTAACATTACGGATTATAAAGGCGGCGACCCGGTGAAAGGTGACAGCATTATTGCTACCGGCGGTACTATTCATAATGAGGTTGTTGAATTATTAAATTGAGAACAAGATTAACAGCAGCATAAGACAATGAAAATTATTTCTTCACCTTTCCTGCCCTTAATCTTGCTCTGGTATGACATATGAACACTGCAATAAAAGGTGTCTTCTTCGATCTGTACGGTACGCTGCTTATCTTTAATGATATCGAACAATCCTGGCATGACTGGGCCGAGACTTTCTACGTCTTGATAAAAGATAAAACCAATCTAAGCTTCGAAGAATTTTCGAAAAGCAGCAACAGCTTTATGAGCCGCAAAGTCGTTAAAAATATCTCAACCGGATTGACGACATACGAAACAAGAATTAGAAACCATTGCGACAGCTTGTCGATTCCTTTAACCAACACAGATCTTAAAGTTATTGCAGATGAAACGCCCCATGCCTGGCAAAAATATATCTCGGTAGCGGATAACGCGCCGGTTGTGTTATCCAAATTGAGAAAAGAAAAAATTCTTGCGCTCATAACAAATTTCGACCATGCCCCGCATATAAGAAAAACCCTAAAGCACTTTGATCTTGAAAAATTCTTCGATGCGATTATTATCTCCGACGAATTGAATTGCTGCAAACCGGACCCCAAAATTTTTGACGCCGCGCTTCTCGAAACAAATCTAACGCCCGAAGAAGTAATTTTTATTGGTGATAACGTAAACGACGACATTGCCGGTGCCCGGGCGGCCGGTATTGAACCGGTGTTAATTATGCACGATACGTTTACAACCAAACACGATTATTCACATGGCCGGCACGAAAACCCGGATAAACCGCTCCCTGATGTAAAAATAATTAACTCTCTTACGGAGATTCTTCCGCTTGTCTGAAAAATAAAATTATTCTGAATCTTTTAACCTCCCTTTGCATCTTATCCATAGAAAACAAACGGAGATAAAAATGAAAAATATAGTTGAAGGAACAGATCATAATTTTGAGCAGGAAGTTTTGAAATCGGAGTTGCCTGTACTTGTGGATTTTTGGGCGCCGTGGTGCGGTCCTTGCAGAATGGTAGCGCCCGTAGTTGAAGAAATTGCCAATGAAAACGTCGGAAAACTTAAAGTTGTAAAACTTAACACAGACGAAAATTACGGCGTTGCTTCTCAATACAGAATAATGAGCATTCCTACTTTGGGAATTTTCAAAAACGGCAAGATGGTTGATGCCGTTATAGGAGCCGTTCCAAAATCACACCTGGTAAGTAAGATTAATCCTTACCTCGCCGCAGTAAATTAATTTTTCATTTGTCCCCCTTTATGCAAGGGGGGCAAACTCTTTCGAAGCATTCCTAAAAGCTTATTCCTATATTTGTCAAAAACAAAAAAGGCCCATTGCCCAAAGCCGTAGGCCGGCTGCAGATAAATGTATTGTCAAATTGTTTTTCCATTGCCGTTTAGAAACGCATTCACTTATTCCGTACCGGATGAATTGACGGATTCGGTAAAGATAGGAGT
>JAKAHQ010000375.1 GCA_021814855.1 Bacteroidota bacterium
AAATGCTCTGGAGTATTTTCCAGATGGTTGTAATTCCGGTGATTTTAGGAACGGCAATCAATTCTTTCTTCAAAGAAGAAATAGAAAAAATCAGGCCGGCATTGCCGATGCTGTCAACGTTTGCCATCGTTATTATAATTGCCATCATAGTGGCGCTCAATAAAAAAAGTTTGGAAGATATTGAATACATAACCGTCTTTGCCGTAGTTCTGCATAACGGCACGGGACTCGGCCTGGCGTATTATATCAGTAAATTATTAAAATGCGATGAGGCAGACTGCCGCGCCATAAGCGTTGAAGTGGGAATGCAGAATTCCGGTTTAAGCGTCGCGCTCGCAATTAAATATTTTACAGCGATTGCCGCTTTGCCGGGAGCTGTATTCAGCATCTGGCAAAATCTTTCCGGACCGCTGCTTGCAAATTATTGGAACTCTAAAAGACAGTAGAGGATTAGACAAGCATATCTTGGTTTAGCTGCTTCAAAATCAAGCGTGCCGATAAATAGTTCTTTATTTCTTTCGAAAATTATTTTATTTTCTTTTAGCGATAAGGAAAGACAAAGCGTTCTTTAAAAACATTTACGAGGGATTTATGAAATATCCTTCTGTAGCAAATTTTATTGGCGGTAATTCCGATAGCAGTACGGTAAAAAATTTAGATGTACTTTCTCCTCTTGACGGTTCAATCATTTCAACTGTTCCGATCTCAAACGCGGAAGCGATAGATCGAGCGGTTAAAAGCGCGCAGAATGCGTTCCCGGCATGGTCTGCAATTCCTATTAAAGAACGCGTGCAGGTTTTCTTCCGCTATAAACAATTGCTCGAAAAAAACTTAAATGAACTTGCCGAGTTAATTCACACCGAAAACGGGAAAACCATTTCCGAAAGCATTGCCGAGATCGAAAAAAGTATAGAGGTTACCGAATTCGCTTGCTCGCTCGAACAAATCTCTGCAGGCGAAATAATGGAAGTTAGCCGAGGAGTTGAATGCCGCATCGAAAGATATCCACTAGGCGTAGTTGCCTGCATTACTCCTTTTAATTTTCCAAACATGGTTCCAAACTGGACTATTCCCAACGCTATTGCCTTAGGCAATTGTATGATTCTCAAACCTTCCGAGCAGGTTCCGATTAGCGCAAATAGAATTGCCGAATTGTTAAATGAAGCAGGATTACCAAACGGTGTTTTTAATGTTGTTCACGGTACTCAAGAAGCAGTTGAAGCAATTTGCGATCATCCCGGAATTGAAGCGGTATCGTTTGTCGGTTCGACTAAGGTTGCCAAAATTGTTTACAAACGCGCAACCGCTAATTTAAAAAGAGCGTTGACTCTCGGCGGGGCAAAAAATCATTTGATAGTTCTTCCCGATGCAAATGTTGGAATGACCGCTTCCAATGTTGCAGCGTCGATGTCAGGCTGTGCAGGCCAAAGATGTATGGCGGCATCGGCCATGGTGGCTGTCGGATCTGTCGATCACATAATTCAACAACTCGTAGAAGAAGCAAAAAAAATTATCCCGGGTAAAAATCTCGGCGCAGTTATTTCCAAACAAGCGAAAGAAAGGATTGAAAATTATATAACCGAAGCAGAAGGGGCAGGCGCTAAAATTTTATTGGATGGCAGAAACTATAAAGTTGAAGGTAAAGAAAACGGTTTTTACGTGGGACCGACCGTAATTGATTATGTAAAACCGGAGATGAAGATTGCCAAAGAAGAAGTATTTGGACCGGTGCTGGCCATTATTAGGGCAGATAATGTCGATTCGGCGCTTGCAATTCAGAGGAGTTCGTTGTACGGCAACGCAGCTTCGGTTTTTACACAAAGCGGAGGAATGGCAAGGTATATCGGCGAAAGGGCAAGCGCCGGTATGATTGGCGTTAACATTGGAGTTCCGGTTCCGAGAGAGCCCTTCTCATTCGGCGGTTGGAATGAATCCAAGTTCGGCACTTGCGACATCACCGGAAAAAGCTCGATAGAATTTTGGACGAAGCTGAAGAAAACTACGGTTAAGTGGAATCCCGATTCGAAAGTCAATTGGATGAGCTGAATTTTTTTGAGGCGCTTTTTTTTCTCGAATTATAATATAAACTAAAGCAGGAAAAATCTATGTCACGAATTGTTCGCGGCGGTTTAATCCAGGCTATTCTTTCTTTATCAACCGAACAGCCGATTGAAAAAATTAAGCAATCGATGATCGACAAGCATCTTTCGTTTATCGAACAGGCGGCGCAAAAAGGCGTGCAGGTTCTCTGCATGCAGGAATTGTTTTATGGACCGTATTTCTGCGCCGAACAAAAAACCAAATGGTATTCTCTGGTCGAGAAAGTTCCGGACGGGCCGACCGTTCAATTGATGCAGGAAGTTGCTAAGAAGCACAACATGGTATTGGTTGTTCCGGTTTACGAGGAAGAGATTACCGGCGTTTACTATAACACAGCCGTGGTTATTAACGCGGACGGAAAATATCTTGGCAAATACCGCAAGCATCATATCCCGCATTGCGATCCAGGATTCTGGGAGAAGTTTTATTTCAAACCCGGTAATCTCGGCTTCCCGGTTTTCAAAACCGCTTATGCGGATATCGGCGTTTATATTTGTTACGATCGTCATTTTCCAGAGGGCGCTCGCATACTCGGATTGAACGGCGCGGAAATTCTTTTCAATCCTTCCGCAACTGTAGCCGGACTTTCTGAATACCTGTGGGAACTTGAACAGCCGGCTCACGCTGTTGCCAACGGTTATTTTGTCGGAGCGATTAATCGTGTTGGCACAGAAGCTCCGTGGAATATCGGAGAGTTTTACGGTAAAAGCTATTTCTGTAATCCGCGAGGTAAAATTATCGCTCAAGCGTGCAGGGATAAAGATGAACTCGTTGTTGCAGATTTGAATCTCGACGAAATTCAGGAGGTTAGAAATGTCTGGCAGTTTTACCGCGATAGACGGCCTGAATCTTACGGCGCAATTACAAATCTTGAAAAGTAGAATTTAGAAACGGGAGAATACAATTTGACACCGGAAGAAATTGTAGCCGTAACAGCCAAGCATACTTACGGAACATGGAGATATCAGAAAGGATGGACACCTTTAAACAT
>JAKAHQ010000376.1 GCA_021814855.1 Bacteroidota bacterium
GCGATCGAAGAAAGGGAAAAAGCTGCTTTGAACCTGGACCATGATTTTATGACCTTTTAGAAAAGTATGGTCGATATCGTTCAAATTAATTTTTACTTCGGTCGGTTTATTGGGAACGAAAGGTTCGGGCTTTTCGTAACTGTTTCTAAATTTACCGCGCATAATTTCGTAACGAAGTAATCTTTGGTAACCACCCATTTCAACTTCTGTCGGATTCGGATCGGGATTCTTTGCGTCATCGGGAAAAACGTCGATTACTTTTACAACCCAATCGGCATCCGTTCCGCTTGTTGAAACAAACAGATCGGCTTGAATCGGCCCGCTCACCGTAACATCTTCCTGAAGAGGATCTGTTTCAAACGCAAGTACGTCCGGGCGGGAGGATGCGAAGCGCTGATCGTCATCCATATACGGCCGCCAGTACATTTGCTGCGAATCATGAAATTTAGATGTGTACGGAACAGGTTTGTTCGGGTCGCTTAAATACTCGTCGTATAAATTTTTTTTCTCGGACGGCTTATTCCAAACCAGCTTATTATTCTTTTCGAAATATAGAGAAGTTGTTTTTGCATCTGCCGGCGGCCATTGTTTATAATCTTCCCATTTATTCGCGCCGGTTCTAAATGTTATTGCTTCGGGTAATTTATTTTCCCCGATTCCTTTGAGGTAATAATTAAAAAACGGCAGAAGAATATTTTGATTATAATAATCGCTGGTATTCTCGCCGAATTTAAAATCGGAGAACGAACCGCCATCGGTTCTTGCCCAGCCACCATGCGACCATGGACCAATTACTATGTGAGTATTGTTCTCTTTATTTTTTTCCTCTATCGATTTATAAATATGAAGCGGTCCGTAAAAATCTTCCGAATCGTACCAGCCGCCAACAATTAATACCGCCGGTTTTACGTTATTAAAGTAAGGAAGATTGCACCGCGCTCTCCAGTAAGAATCGTATGTGCCGTGCTGTAGTATCTCGTTCCAGAAAGGAAGCTTTCCCTTAAAATAATTTTTATTTACGTTAGGTAAAGGGCCGAGATTTAAAAAGAAATTGTACATATCCGGCGAAGCGTATTCCGGACCGTGCTGCCATTGCGTAGTTAAACTATCTCTCGGCTGATCAAACACTCTGAAAAAATCGAATGACATAGAAAGAGTTAAAGCGCCGTTGTGATGCATATCGTCCCCGATGAACCAATCCGAAATCGGGGCTTGAGGTGAAACGGCTTTCAACGCCGGGTGAGAATCGATCAGCGACATTGCTGCATAAAAGCCCGGATAGGAAATTCCCCAGATGCCCACGTTGCCGTTATTGTGTTTTATATTCTTTACCAGCCAGTCAATGGTATCGTAGGTATCCGAACTTTCATCAACATCCTTGTTGCTTTTTTTATTCGGAATGTAAGGCCGCATGTTAACGTATTGGCCCTCGCTCATAAATTTTCCGCGGACGTCCTGAAACACGAAGATGAATCCTTCTTTTGTGAATTCTTCGCTCGGTCCCAAATGAGCCGGATAATTTTCTTCTCCGTAAGGGGCAACAGTATACGGCGTTCTTACCATCAATATCGGGTAGGTCTTTGATGTATTTTTAGGAGTATAAACGGAAGTAAAAAGCTTTACGCCGTCGCGCATAGTAATTCGATATTCTTTCTTGGTGTAGTTTTGTTTAATCCAATCAACACCCTGCGCGCGACAGCTAAACTGCAAAACAAGAATTGCAGTAAAGGAAATTTTTGCAACCCATTTGAATTTCATTTAATCCCTCTCGATAAAATTATGAGTTTTGTTTTTTCCACGATTCCAAATTTCGTTTCATCTGATTTACATGAACTGAAACATGCTCATCATAAGTTACAGGCCAATCTTCAAAGCTCATTACGCCGTTTTCCGGATGAGAAATTGTATTCTTCCATGTTTCGTCTGGCAAATCTTTAATTAGATTGTGAGTCATCTTGCGGAGCCATTTGAATAGCTCGAGCGCGTCTTCAACGCTTTGATTGAGGTAATTAGTTTTCACCGCAAGCATATCTTGATCGTAAGCCATAATCGTCGAACCCGGTTCGGCAATAAATTTTCTTGCGCGGGAGTAGCTGTTCACTTCGCTATCGGCCATGTGAATAATTATTTCGTGAACACTCCATTTTTCCGGCGCAGGTTTGAATTGCCGCATTTCTTCGGGCATCTCATTCAAGCCGGCTATAAGTTTATCATAACCTTTCCCGTAAGATTGGATTCTTTCTAAGCGAGTCATACTACCCTTTCAATTCTTATGGGAGAAATAAAGTTCGGCTTTCTGCAAATTTTCTTTTTTGCCTAAATCCAGGAAGTACGATTCCGTGTGGTCAAAATAAGTTATTCTATTTTCAGATGCGATTGAGATATAAAATTCTATAATTGAAAAGACACTCTTATCCGGCATCAAAGTAAAAACGGAGGGGGACACGACATGAATTCCGCTGAAAGCTAATTCCCATATCTTGCCTTCCGGTCTTCGCGCAAAAATTGTTTTTTTGTTAAGAGAGTTCATCCAGCCGCAAAGCGTTTTATTTTCGTCGAATAAAAAATAACGCGTTGAAATTCGGTTCTGAACAGCGAGCGTTACAATCGGATTTTCCGTTATGTGAAAATTATACAGATGCCTTAAATCAAGGTCGGAAATAATATCAACGTTGTAAACCAAGAACGGTCCGCCTTGTTCCAGGAACCATGATGCCTTTTTCATTCCTCCGCCGGTATCTAAAAGTAAATCGCTCTCATCGGAAATCCTGATGTCCAGACCAAAGTAATTCTTCGCTTCAAGATATTCTATAATTTGATTTGCATGATGATGAACATTAATAATAATCTGGTTAAACCCGGAATCATTAAGCTTCTCAATCGTTCTTTCAAGAAGCGGTTTACCGTTAACCTCTACAAGTGCTTTAGGAATGGTGTCGGTCAATGGCTGCAAGCGCGTGCCTAAGCCGGCGGCTAAAATTAACGCCTTCATTCTATCTAATCCGTAAAAAATATTTTCTTAAATAAATCACGGGAGTTTCAACCGTTTATAAATTTGTATGAACGAGAAGATCG
>JAKAHQ010000377.1 GCA_021814855.1 Bacteroidota bacterium
TCCTTTAGACAGAAAAAAAATAAAATCAATTGCAGTAATTGGTCCTAATGCTAAGGAAATTCAGTTAGGCATTTACAACGGTTACCCGAATATTCAAATTGGTCCTCTCGAAGGAATAAAAGAAAAAGCAGAACCGCTGGGAATTAAAATCGACTATTCACTCGGCTGCACAATCAGCGAGGCATCTTTGCTGCCGGTTGAAGCAAAGTATTTTGGTAAAGTTGAAGGAACGGATAAAACCGGTGTGGTCGGAGAATATTTTGATAATATGAACCTATCCGGCAAACCGGTATTAACCCGAATTGATTCCACAATCAATTTTTATTTCGGCACCGGTTCTCCGGCGCCGGGAATTCCGGAAGATCATTTTTCAATTCGCTGGAAAGGTAAATTAATTCCTCCGCAGGCGGTTCATCAAATAGGGACAAGCAACGATGACGGCGCCCGATTGTACATCGATGGTAAATTAGTAATTGACGATTGGAAAGATCACGCCGAACAACAAACCAGCGCGAATGCTGATTTACAGCCCGGCAAGGAATACAATATTGAATTCGACATGTACGACAATGCTTTGAATGCCGCCGCAAGATTGGTTTGGGGAATAGATCGGAAAAAATTCACCGAAGCAAAAAAAGTTGCCGCAAGAAATGATTTAGTTATTCTTATTGTCGGAACTTCGCCGGAAATTTCAAGGGAAGAATTGGACCGTACTGAAATTGAATTACCAGAGATACAAAGAGAATTAATTGACGCGGTTGCTTCGGTTAATCCGAATATTGTTCTTGTGCTTGTAAACGGGGGACCGGTTGCTCTTGGCGGAGCCGAGAAAAAAGCCAAAGCAATTGTTGAAGCGTGGTACAACGGAGAACTCGGCGGTAAAGCTTTGGCCGATGTTTTATTCGGCGATGTAAATCCCGGCGGCAAGCTTCCGGAAACTTTTTATGCGTCAACCAAAGAGCTGCCTCCGATGTCGAATTACGATCTAATTAATAACCCGCGTACTTATATGTATTTTGAAAAGCCTGTTCTTTATCCGTTTGGATACGGACTTTCATACACAAAATTTGAGTACAGCGATTTGAAACTTATCTCGGATAAAATTAAAACCGACGGCGAAGTTGAACTGCAATTCATAGTAAAGAATACCGGCAAAATGAAAGGCGATGAAGTTGCGCAAATTTACGCTCATGACATTGATGCTTCGATCAAAGTTCCGATAAACCAGTTAAAGAGATTTGAAAGAATTTCTCTTGAACCGGGACAAAGCAAGTCGCTTACTTTTAAAATCCCCGCGTCTGAATTCTCGTTCTACAGTACTAAGACAAATGATTTGGAGATAGCAAAAGGCAGATGGGAAATCCAAGTCGGCAGTTCATCTAAAGACATACGCTTGAAAAAGAATATGACGATTGAGTAAGAGTTGGGAAGGAATTCAATAGAATAATTAGAAATGGTGAAATTTGATTTGGTTATTATTATCACAGAAAAAAATGTCTTCGAGTAGAAGACATTTTTTTTGAACGACAGCGAAATTAAAAAATTCGAATTGTATCCTAACCAAAGCGCCAAAATAGTTATTACGCTTTTTGGTGAGATTATAACTTGAAGTGGTTATTAGTTTTCGTACCTTCTGTTTAATTTTATTGCAAAATTTTAATAAACCGGATTGCCTTAGGTAATCTGACAAATGAATTCTTTTATAATTTTTCTGGAGATATAATATGAAGCTCCTTCGATTATTTTATTTATGTTTCGCATTCTTCAGTTATAGTATTTTCGGCCAATCCGTTTCTTTTAAAACATATGTTAATCCTGTTATACCCGGCGATCATCCCGATTGTACACTCACGCAAATTGGAAATGATTTTTATACTACCGGATCATCTTTCAATGTAACTCCTACAATTTATCATTCAACAGATTTGGTTCATTGGGAAGCAATAGCCCGACCCGTAAGCGCGGCTTGGAATGAATTCGGAGATAAAGCCGGAGGCGGATGCTGGGGCGGACACATGGTTTTATACAAAGGAAAATTTTGGGATTATTTTTCTAAAAATAACACAATGTATTTTGTTACTGCAGAAAAACCCGAAGGCCCTTGGAGCGAACCAACAATGGTTAATAACCCGCCGCAATTACCTTTTACATTGGGTTACGACAATTCTATTTTTATTGATGACGACGGAAAATGGTATCTGGTTGTTAAAAACGGTCAACCTAATAACGCGATTGTTGAACTGGGCGATGACGGTCAGCCGAACGGATCTATCTATAATTTAAATTGGCTTAATCCGTCACCAGAACTTCCCTACAGCTGGGCAGAAGGTCCTGTTATGTGGAAACATGAAGGCTACTATTATTATTCTTTTGCGCGTGATCTTGCGGGCGGACAAAAAGTTATGAAGAGTAAAACACTTACCGCCGATAAATCCGCGTGGGAAATGCTTGGTGATTTTTTTGATGAAACAGATCCTGTAAAAGAAAGTTCGCTGTTTGCAATTCCAAACCACAGTTCCAATGCGGTAATGTTAAACGACGGAACTTCCTGGGTTGTACATCCTCTCTATGCAAAAGGAGAATGGAAAGGACAAGGAAGACAAGGTTTGCTGAATCAAGTTCGTTATGATTCAAACGGTAAACCGACAGCCGATTACCCCGACAACAAATTTTTTACTGCGCCTAAATTACCAAGCACCGGTATCCCGTGGATGGTTCCCAAATCTGATTTTTTCTCGTCAGACAAGCTCAATCCCGAATGGTCGTTTTTAGGTTTTACGCCTAATGCTCTTATTTCACTTACGGAAAAACCCGGATGGCTGCGTCTATCGCCTAAAGAAAACAAAATAAATACTCTTACCAAAAACGACGGCGAACATAATTATTCGTTAATCACACGTATCGAGTTTAATCCAACTTCGGCAAAAGATGAAGCAGGGCTTTTACTTCTACGCGGAGATGAAAAATCGGTTGTTAAATTATATTCATCAATGGACAGTACCGGTCAAAAAAACATTTTCTTCAGCTTTGACAACAGCAAATTCAAAGCGGCTAATAAAATTGGAACAGTAG
>JAKAHQ010000378.1 GCA_021814855.1 Bacteroidota bacterium
TTTCAATTACGGCAAAAACTTTACTCCCCCGCCGAAATTTATTTTTGAAATTCTTCCCGGCAACAAAGAAATAACAAAGGGCGAGAATGTTCGAATAAAAATTAAAGCTATAGGCGATTCTCCAAAAGACATTGTGCTTTCCACAAAATCCGAAGACCAGACTGAGTTTGCGGATAAAAATCTTCACGCCGATTCTTTAGGCAATTTTAGTTTTGAGGCAACTTCGGTAAAAAGCAGTTTTGAATATTATGCTTCATCTCAGGGAATTAAAAGTGAGTTGTATAAAATTTCAGTCATCAATCGCCCGTTTATAACAAATTTTGAAGTCAGTGTTGCAGCGCCTTCATATTCGCAATTGCCCGAACAAATTCTTCAGGACAACGGCAATATCACTGCTCTTCCGGGTTCGCGTGTTAAGATAAGGCTTACATCCTCCCGCGAACTTTTAAAGGCTTCAGTAAATTTCAGCGACAGCACCTCGCAAAAGATGGATGTTCTTGGAACACAGGCATCTTGCAATTTCCCGGTTAAGAAAGAAACCAATTATCAAATATCTATTACGGACGCGCAGGGATATTCTAATATTAATCCAATAAGCTATTCAATCAAAATTATTCCCGACGCCGCTCCGTCAATTGAAATGGTTTCTCCAAACGACAATGTAAAACTTGGTAAGGAAAATAAACTTTCGCTCGTATCAAAAATCGGCGATGATTACGGCTTCACAAAGCTTAATCTTAACTACAGACTTACCGCTTCAAAATACAGAAAGCCGACGGATACATTCACTACTGTTCCGATAACAATATCAAAAAATCAGAAAGAACAGGAAGTTTATTTTGTTTGGGATCTCGCACCGCTTGTTCTTGCCGAAGGTGAAGTGCTTTCTTACTACCTGGAAGTTTTTGATAACGACAATGTTAACGGACCTAAATCCGCAAAGACGCAGCAATTTACAATTACGGTTCCATCGATGGACGAATTGTTTGCGGATGCCGAAGATAAACAAACCGACGCTGTGAAAGATTTGGCAGAGACTCTTAAGGAGGCTTCCAACTTAAATAAAGAAATGCAGCAGATTACCGAAAACTTAAAGCAGAACAAAAAAGATATTTCATGGCAGGAAAAAGAAAGAATCCAAAAGGCGCAGGATAAATTCAAAGAGATCAACAAAAAAGTATCGGACATTTCTCAAAAGCTGAACGAGATGAAGAATGAACTTGCCAAGAATAATCTTCTATCCGACGAGACAATGAAAAAGTACGACGAGCTTCAAAAGCTTCTGGATCAATTCAGCAGCGACGAATTGAAGAAAGCTTTTGATAGAATGCAGGATGCTTTGCAGAAGATGTCGCGCAATGACGTTCAAATGTCCATGGAAGACATGAAAGCGAACGAAGAATATATCCGCAAAAGCCTGGAACGCACACTTAATCTTTTAAAACGCATTCAAGTCGAACAAAAAGCGGATGAACTGCAAAAGCGTATTGAAGAGCTTGCGAAGAAACTTGAAGATATTAAAAACAGAACCGCGCAATCCAGCTTATCGGATCAGCAAAAAAGGAACGAGCTTACCGAAAGACAAAAAGATATTACCGACGAGCTGAATAAAATAAAAGATGAAATGAATAAGCTCGATCAGAAAATGGGCGAACTTTCGGATATGCCTAAAGACTTGATGGATAAAATCCAGCAGGAGTTTGAAAAGCAGCAGAACGAAAGTTTATCGAAGGATGCCGAAGATAAACTGCAGCAGCAGATGAAATCGATGGCTATGCAAAACCAAGAACAGCTCTCAAAAAACATGCAGGCTATGAGCAAGCAGTTTCAAAGCATGCAGTCTGCAATGCAGCAAATGAACCAGATGAAATCATTTGCCGACATGATGAAAATAATGAACGATTTGATTTCACTTTCCAAGCAGCAGGAGAAATTAAAAGATAACTCAGAGCAGTTAAGTCCTTATTCCGAAGAGTTTCCGAATAAAGAGCGCGAGCAAAACGAAATAGAAAATAATCTCGAAAAAGTTTTAAAGAGAATGTCGGATCTTTCGCAGAAAACTTTTGCAATTACACCGGAAATGGGAAAATCACTTGGCGAGGCAATGACGTTAATGCAGCAGTCCATTTCGTCGCTTCACAGCAAGAACGGAAATTACGCGGCCCAGCAGCAGCGTAAGGCAATGGCATCGTTAAACCAAGCCGCAGAACTTCTCAAAGCCGGGATGAACCAATTAATGAACGGCGGGCAAGGCGGCGGAATGATGGGGCTTATGCAGCAGCTGCAAAAATTGGGTCAACAGCAAATGGGGTTGAACCAACTTACACAGATGCTGAACCAGGGCAAGCTTACGCCGGAAATGATGGCCGAGATGCAGCGGTTGGCCCAACAGCAGGATTTAATACGCAAATCGCTTGAACAATTAAATAAAGAAGCGAAAGAAAGCGGGCAGTCAAAACGCTTAGCCGCAAACCTTGATAAAGTTCTTGATGAAATGAGAGAAGTCGTTACAAATCTTCAAACCGAAAAACTAAATGATGATCTTGTTAAACAGCAGCAGAGAATTTTATCCAAGCTGCTCGATGCGCAGCAGTCTATTAACGAACGTGATTACGAAGAGAAAAGGAAATCTACGGCCGGTAAGGATTTCGACAGAACTTCGCCGCCCGAACTTCTGCTTTCCACAGACGAAGGCAAAAACAAATTAAAAGATGAATTGATGAAAGCCGTGAAAGAAGGCTATAAAAAAGATTACGAGGAACTTATCAGAAAATATTTCGACGCTCTTCAAAACGAACAAAAGAAAAATTAACGCATTTCAAGCAGTTCTCTCGATCCTGCGCCAAGACTTAAAATAGTTCTCATTGCCTGTTCTACCGGGTAATCTATCTTTGTAACATTCTCTTTTTTGATATGATAAATATAACCACCGGTCGGCGCCGGGGCAGACGGAATAAAAACAGTAATGTAATCTTCCAAACTGTCATCGGTTATAAAAGCTGTAACAAGGGTATCGTTTCCGAAAGGTTTAACCAAA
Source organism: Bacteroidota bacterium (assembly GCA_021814855.1). The sequence continues at coordinate 3,038 of JAKAHQ010000378.1, forward strand.
GCGACGGATTTAAATAATATTTTC
>JAKAHQ010000008.1 GCA_021814855.1 Bacteroidota bacterium
TTTCTGTAAGAACTTCAAACACCTCATCTACTCTTAACTTTGAACTTTGAACTTTGAACTTTGAACTTGCTTGTTGTGCTACAAGCCCCATGTCCCCAAGTTTGGCATATTGTGTCAAAACTTTTGCTTTATCTGTACCATAGGCTTCAGCTATTGCCTGCGCAACCGTTTTATCTGCCCAGAACAAAATCGACAGCTTATTTCAAACTCCAAACCGTTCCGAAAATTTACAGGAGCTTAACAAGCCGCAAACAGAAAAACCGGAAGGCGAAATCAAAATGCCGCTTCAATACCTGCAGCTTCAAAGTAAGATTAACAAGCTCGATGAGAAATTTCTTTTGAACAATAAACTTCTTCAAACGGAGTTGCAAGAGAATTACGTTTTCAGCCGGGAGGAATTGAACAGCGGTTTAAGCGAAGATCAACTGATTGCATACCTAAAGAATAAAAAAGAAACTATGAAAATTCTGGCAGATATTTATAATCAGCATTCATACGTTAACTGGGATAAGATTCAAAAGATACTGGGATTAAGCCAGACGGCCGTAGCAATAATTTTAGGAATGATAAACTTGATGAGATACCGGTAAGCTTCTCGCGTTACTCAGAGCATAAATATTTTTTACCGCTGTGATCCGTCAACTGACGGGAAAGCTTTAACCCTTTCTTTAAATTGCTTTGACTCTTTTGAATCATCACAGCGGCGTTCGAAATAATATAAAACGTTAGACAAAAAGAAATGCTAAAATTTTTGGTGTATGTTTTCATTAATCGGAAAATCTCGGCGTTCCGGTATTTCCAAATTTGGCAAGAATTGCGGCGGACATTCTACGGCATCAGTTACTTCCTACCCAATTTATTTTTATAATTGTGTATCTAAATAGACCGGTACTATGAAAACTAAAATTACTTTACTCGTTTCTTTTTCTCTATTACTTCTTTACTCATGCACCAAAGAGGTTCCCGAAGGCGGCAAGAAGGGTGCAAAAACTTCGGATGATGTTTCCATTTCAAAAACAATCGAAGGGTTTTTTAACTCGTATAATTCCAATAATTTTGACAGTCTCGCCGTTATGTTCGACGTTGACTACAAGGGTTTCATTCCCGATTCCGACGATGCGGTAGCTGTTTTATCCACGATCAACGATCTTAAACAATATCGAAGAAGATATCCCGACGGCAAATGGGAATATAAAATTGAAGAAATTAATTCCGGCGGCGAATACGCGGAAGTTTTAACTACCGCCTCATTTATGATGCCCGGACCTGCTTCCGGAAAGTTAAACCCGACCTATTCCGAACGAAGTATTAGAATTTTGAAAAAACAAAAAGACGACGGATGGAAAATTTATCGGTATATGGCAATTCCTACTTTTAGTTACGACTCGAATTAAACTACAACTGCCACTCCATGTCTTCCCACCATTTGTAAAGCATGTCTTCATCTGCTTTCAAAATGCCCAACCGGGTTACATTTGCGGGCGGCGGAAAGTGATTAGCAATAGTCTGAAAAATAATTTGTCTTTGCAGCTGAGATACGCGCGGAATCATAGCAAGCAGGGTCAGCATATCGTCTTTACCGGCAGAAGAGATAATTAAATCCGCAACACTTGAATTATCTTCGGCTGCGCTAAAATTTTCTACCATGTTTTTTAGACTGTCGGGTGCGTTGATTCTGTAAGGAATGCTAGGAACGCCGCCACTAAGAAGCTTACAGGTGTAACCGTCTTTTACAAAAATTTTTTCGTCGCCATAGTTAATCTCCACAAATCCGGCCTCGACATTCAGTAAAGCTTTTTTTTCGGCGGTTGCGGTTAAAGTAAAAGTTCCGCTTCTATCCCGAACTTCGGCAAGAGAGAATTCAACCGTCAGATCCGGCATGTCTGCCGAACTTATAACGTGAATAGTCCCGCCATTCAATTTTATTTTATTGTCTCCATCTTCCGCTTTTATAATTGTTATTTCGGAAGCGGGCATCAATTGAATTTTACCGGTCTGCGGAATAAAAATTATTGCTTGAGCATTGTCCTGCGTGCGAATAGTTTCATTTTCCGTTAATATGTTTGCCGGCATTTGTTTGCCGTTTACCAACACGTTTCCTGAAAGGATTTCAAAATTCCACGGCGAATTCCGTTTCTGAAAATTGTAAATAAAATACGCGGCTGCAAGTAAGACAATTATAATTGAAAGGAGAAATAATCTATTCCTGTTCCGGCGCATGCTGATATACTTCAAGGAATAAATAGGAACAGTTATTGTTTTTGAAGCGCGGCTTTTTTTGCTGACACTCCAATCGGCTTTCAATTTTGCTTCCTGTTTCCTTTGTTCTTTTTCGATCTTCTTTTTAGCGGAATGCGAAATATTCAAATCGTCGCCGCTTTCCCGCAAACTTTTATCAAGCAATTCCTTGGAGAAGTCCGCAACAATATCTTCCTTGGGTTTAAGAGTATAAGGCAGGCTTTTAAGAATTTCGAAGAAACTTTGAATCCTCTGGTATTCTTTAAAACAAAGGTCGCAGCCATACAAATGATTTTTTACTTCGTTCTTTGTAACAAGGTTAAGCTGCCCGTCCACATAATCATGCAGACTTATTTTAATTTCTTCGCAGGTCATAAGCCGAGCTTATCCATTAAATAGTTTCTTGCCGCAAGAAGCTTGGTTTTAATTTCGTCGGGAAGCATATTTCCAATGTAAGCGTTGATTTCCCTATAAGAAAATCCTTCGAGGTCGTGAAGAACAAAAATTATTCTATCCGTAATCGGCAAAGACATTATCAATTGTTCAAGATTTTCTGCGGGATTTAAACTTGTTGCCGCCTTAATCGAGGGATTGGGTTCGGGCGAACGGGAAGACAATTCTTTAATTGAAAATTGGATTGATATACTTTTGACCCAACCAGGGAACGATACTTTCCCGTCAAACTTTTTGATCTGCTCCCACGCATAGTGAAAGGTTTTCTTTGTAACTTTTTTGGCGGAATCATAATTGGCAAGCAACCGGTAGCTTACGGTAAAGACATTTTTTAAATTAATCGCCGCAAGTTCAATCATCGCTCTTTGTCTGCCGGAAGCGGCAAGATCAATGAGGTATGAAACATAATTTGTGTTTTCGTCTTTCACTTTTTCTAAAGTTAATTTACAATTGTAACTTTAATGCCTGCGCTGTCTATTCTTGCAGCAACTCTAACATTGGTAAATCCGTTTTTGCCGGTTTGTGTTCCTATGGCGCACAAGTCCAATCTTTTTTCGCGGGGTGCGGCTGTAAATGTCCCGTACTCTGTTTTATCGAACGACGACGGCACTTTCCAGCCAATAAAGGATTTACCGCCGCCCCCAATTGCTATGGGCTTTACAAAATATTTTTGAGCCGATGCACCCAAATCATATACTGCCGAGACTAATTGATCGCGGTTAGCCGAGGAAGCGTAGGAATGTACTATCTTCATTCCGCCGTATAGAACTGCGGCCAGCAGAATCATTCCGAGTAAAACCGTTGCAAAATTATTTACTCTCATAGGCGAAAGAAAAAAATCCGAAAAGTAATTTAATGTTATAAACGAGAAAGTCTATACTATACTTGTACAATTTAACTTATAATAATATTATTTCCACATTTCGATAAATGAAGCTGTACAGCAGTCAAATTCAGCAATACTTTTGAGTTAAATTTTTGAGCGGCAGGAAATCAATTCTGCTGCTTGGTTATTGCTTTGAATTTTACTTAACTTATCTTGAGTTCAAAAAGCCGAGTAACTATTTGATCTTAATATGAAAGGGAGTCGTCTATGAAAAGCGGAGAAAGAAAATTCAGTTTTTCCGAAACACCCGAACCTCATAAAGAGAGAACCAGACAAATATTAAAATTGCACCCTGAAGTAAGAGAACTGATTTCACGAAATCCCAAAAGTATTTTTTATGTTATTGGAATTGTGGCACTGCAGCTTCTAATTGCTTATTTGCTTATCGGCAAGCCGTGGTGGTTAATGCTGATTGCCGCTTATTTAGTAGGTGCGTTTGCTAATCACGCGCTCTTTGTTTTGATTCACGAATGCGCGCACAATTTAATTTTTAAAAGCCGTCATGCAAACATCATAGCAGGCATATTCTGTGATCTGCCGATGAGTATTCCGACATCTGTATCTTTCAGAAGTTATCATCTTAAGCATCATTCGTTTCAGGGCAATTACAATCTTGATGCTGATTTATCAAGCCGATGGGAGGCCCGGTTAATCGGCAACAGTTTCATCGGCAAGGCAATTTGGCTTTTACTATTTCCCGTCTTTCAGGGCTTGCGCCCTCCGCGCTTAAAAGAAATTAGCTTCATGAATAAATGGACAATAGTTAACTGGATTGTAAGTTTCGGCTTTGACGTTGCGGTTATATATTTCTTCGGCTGGATGCCGTTTTTATATTTTGCCGCATCGCTTTTCTTTTCGATCGGTTTGCACCCGCTGGGCGCTCGCTGGATACAGGAACATTATCTTACTTTTCCTCCTCAGGAAACTTACAGCTACTACGGTCCGTTGAATGTAGTTGCATTAAATGTCGGCTACCATAATGAGCACCACGATTTTCCTTCGGTAGCGTGGAATAAGCTGCCGAAAATTAAAAAGACCGCGCCGGAATTTTACGACAGCTTAGTGTTCCATAAATCCTGGACAAAACTTTTATTTAGATTTCTTTTCGATCCTAAATTATCGCTTTACTCAAGAATGACCCGCGATAATCGAGGAAGCTCTGCCGTAACCCAAGAATAAAATATTTTTTTTGGAATTGATACCCATTGTAAAATCTTCTTAGAAAGGAATCATTTTGAACAGACCGCTTCTTGAGAAGCTCGACAAGCTTATGGCTCTGCAAGCCGGGGCAAAACAATTATGGGGAAAAATGTCGACTCAGCATATGGTTGAGCATTTAATACTATCCGTTAAAATGAGCAACGGCAAATTGAAGGTAGAATGTTTCAATCCCCCGGAAAAAATTCCAACATTAAAAAGATTTTTAATGAGCAGCCGCCCTTTGCCAAAAGAATTTGTAAATCCAATTATCGGAGAAGGACTTCTTCCTTTAACCTATTCAAATCTTGAAGAAGCGAAAAATGTTTTGAAAAATGAAACGGAAGATTACTACCGTTACTTCGAAGAGCACGGGGAAGCGGTCTTCACAAACCCCACGTTCGGCGAATTAAATAAATCCGAATGGGATGTATTTCACGAAAAACATTTCCGTCATCACTTTGCCCAGTTCGGTATTGATTTCGATTAAACCGGCCGGCTATTTACGCGATGTGAAAAACGCAATCAGATTATAAACCAGACCGATAAGCAACAAGTTAAACACAAAATTTATAAGCGTATCGCTAACCGAATGGGACCGGCTGTCGATAGTAATAAAAATATATACGGCGTAAATAACCGCGACAAGCGTTATTATCCAGCCGATTAAACCGGCAGGTACAAATATTATTTCCACTCTTTTGAACCATGGCAGTTTCATTTTGTCTCTTTCAGTTTTGAACAAATTTTGTAAGCCAATAGATTACAAACAAGCCGAGAATTAAAATGCCGAGCAGCACAATCATTATGTTAATCGGTTTATACTTGACGCGGATTTTTAATTCGTGTTCGGCTCTATCCAATTTAAATTCCATAACCGCAAGCATGTTTATAATTATCGCGGCGCCCGGCAAACCGAACATTATAAACGGAGCTAAAAAATTTCCGGGCAAGGAATTATTTATTTGCAGATAAAAATCGTCCAACATATCAAAGAGATGAAGCTGAACATTGAAATAGATTTTCATTGCTGCGCAAAAAATTAAATAAGCCGGAATTAAAAAAAACCAAATACTTAATGCCGCCGAGCGTTCCGCGCTCATTATCTTCTCTTTAATCTTCTCCTGATGTTTAAGATATTGTATCTCCGGCACCTTTAATTCCTCAAGCTTTTTTTCAAATTCATCTTCATTCATGTCTTCCTCATTTATTTTTCCGGCCTTCATCTGCCGGATTTTCGTACAGCATTCTAAGTTTTACTATACCCCTGGACAAAAGAGATTTAACCGTTCCCTCCTTAGAGTTAATAATTTCGGAGATTTCTTTGATGCTTTTTTGCTCGAAGTACCGGAGCGAAATAACCGTTTGATACTTCGGCAGCAAGCTGGTTATAAGTTCTTGGATTGTCTCAAAGTCCGAATACTTTTTTAATTCTTCTTCGACCCGTTCCTTATCTTCTTCGAACGACGAATCGCCGGCAGGTTCAAAATGAAATTCATCATTAAGTCGGTCGAGTGATTCGGCGGACATATCTTTTTGTCTATAGCTCAAGTTAATTTCGTTCGTAGCTATTCTATATAACCACGATGAGAATGAAATTCCTTTCCATTTGAAGCTTCCAATTTTAAGATATGCTTTAAGGAATGTTTCAGCGGCAATATCTTTAGCTTTGTCGAAGCTGTAAACTCTTCTTAGAACATAACCGAATATTCTGGGATAATAATGATCGAACAAGATTCTGAACTGTTCCGGATTGCGTTTAATTTCTTTAAGTATTTTTTCTTCGTCCGCCAACATAATTTTTCCTAAAGCATAAAGCGATCAATTTAAACTGCTTCGCCATGGGCTTACGGGAAAATATCCTGCTTTGTCCTTTCTATAATACAATTTCGTCAAAAGGTTGCAATTATTTTGGTCAATAATTTATTTACGCAGAATAAAACCTTTCCTATCTTACGGAAATTTATGATTTTCAAACATAAAATTTGACAGATAACGAGCATGTTCAAAATCTCAAGAACAATATTTTTCTCTCTTGCCGGCCTCCTTTTCTTCTCGATTATATTCGATTACCAATTTATGCCAGCGACTGTAGCATCGCACTTTAACGCAAGAGGTATTCCGGACGCTTATTCTAACAAGAAAGATTTTATTTTTTTCCTTCTTATTATCTCGACTATAATAACGGCGTTATTTCCGCTAATGAATTTCGTCGTCGGCAAAACTCCCATAAAATATCTCAACCTGCCGAACCGCACATACTGGCTTGCGGATGAGCGTAAGCAATACACAATTGATATTCTGAAACAATATACTTACATCATAGGAAGTATAACCATCGCATTTTTCATTTTCATCTTTAATTACATCTACTATAAAACCTTTAATGCCGATTATGCACAAGATGGTTCATTCCTAATGGCGCTTATAATATTCATCGGTGCATTAGCTTTTACGCTGGTTAAAATGATTCTCCGGTTTTTCAAAAAAGAATCGAAATAATTATTTATGTTAACGTTAACATTTCAAACAAACCTATATCCTTTATGAAAAAACTAAGTTTTCTATTTGTACTATTAACGCTGACTTTATCAACCTTATTCGCCCAGGCTGAAAAGAACTCTCAAATCATTTCCATAATTCCCAAGCCGGTAAAGATTGAATCTGAGCAGGGACAATTCAAATTCGGCAAAGAAACAAAAATATGGCTGAATGAACCGACTAAAGAGATGCAAAAATTAGGTGATTTAATCGCTGCGGATATAAACCAGTCAACCGGCTGGAAAACACTCGCCACGGCAAAAACGACACGCATGATTCCGCATAGTCTTGTCCTTCTTCAAATCAAAAAAGATTTTCTTCCCGTTGAAGGCTACTCTCTTGAAATAGCTCCCGGTAAGATTACAATAACCGCCGGCAGCGGCGCAGGTATATTCTATGGAATTCAAAGCCTGTTCCAGTTAATGCCGGTTGACGCTAACAAAGATAATCTTTCCGTTCCGTGTGCAAAGATTAACGACTACCCGAGATTCCAATGGCGCGGCGTTCATCTTGATTGCTGCAGACACATGTTTCCCGTCGAGTTCATAAAAAAATATTTAGACATTCTTGCCATGTACAAGATGAATACCTTTCATTGGCACTTAACCGATGACCAGGGCTGGCGCATAGAAATTAAAAAATATCCGAAACTAACAGAGATCGGTGCATGGCGAAAGGAAACCATGGGCGACGGAATTCCTTACGGCGGGTATTATACTCAAGATCAAATACGCGAGATTGTTGCTTACGCAAAAGATCGTTACATAACCGTTGTGCCGGAAATTGAAATGCCTGGTCACTGTCTATCAGCTCTTGCTGCGTATCCGCAACTATCTTGCACCGGCGGACCTTTTGAAGTTGGAACAACCTGGGGCGTGTTTGATGATGTATATTGCGCCGGTAACGACAGCGTCTTTACACTCCTTGAAAATGTTTTAACCGAGGTTATGGATTTATTCCCGGGCAAGTACATCCACATCGGCGGAGATGAAGTGCCGAAGACAAGATGGCAGCAATGTCCAAAGTGCCAGGCAAGAATGAAAGCGGAAGGGTTGAAAGACGAAACTCAATTGCAAAGCTATTTTATTCAACGCATAGAAAAGTTTTTAAATTCTCACGGAAGAAGAATAATCGGCTGGGATGAAATTCTTGAAGGTGGATTAGCCCCAAACGCCGCTGTTATGAGCTGGCGTGGAATTGAAGGCGGAATTGCCGCTGCCAAGGCAAAGCACGTGGCTGTTATGACTCCAGGCAATTATTGCTACTTCGACCATTACCAATCGCAGGATATTAAGAACGAACCCAAAGCATTCGGCGGATATACATCACTTGAGAAAGTTTATTCTTACGAACCGGTACCTGATTCTCTTAATGCCGAAGAAGCAAAATACATAATAGGCACGCAGGCAAATATGTGGAGCGAATATTTTGAATCGACCCAACAAGCCGAATATATGCTGCTTCCAAGATTGTGCGCGCTTAGCGAGGTTGCATGGACTCCGAAAGAGTTGAAAAACTTCGACGACTTCTCAAAGAGGATAGAAAAACATTATCAAATTCTTTCTAAGATGAAAATAAATTACAGGCATCCGTAAACGTTTATGTCCTTCTTTAATTTCCCCTCTTTAACCGGAGGGGAAAAGGAGGGCTTCTTGAATAGAAACATCTGCAAAAACATTTTCTGCAAGGGCCAACTGCTATGAAAATAAAAATCTCTTTCCTTCTTTTAGTTTTGATCTCATTTTCTTTATCAGCGCAGGATAAAAAATTAACCGAGTACGTCGATCCTTTCATTGGAACAGGAGGGCACGGGCACACATATCCCGGTGCTGTATTGCCTTTTGGAGGAATTCAACTATCGCCGGATACGGATACAAAGGGATGGGATTGGTGTTCGGGTTATCATTACTCTGATAATTCTATAATGGGATTCAGCCACACTCATCTCAGCGGAACAGGCGCAACCGATTACGGCGATATTTTATTTATGCCCACAGTCGGCGATCTTAAATTCGTTCCAGGCGATAAGGATAAACCCGGCGCCGGCTACCGTTCGCGGTTCACTCACGAAAGAGAAAAAGCTTCGCCCGGCTACTACAGCGTTTACCTTGAGGATTATAGAGTTATTGTAGAACTAACAGCATCGATGCGCTCTGGCATTCATCGTTATACTTTTCCTGCAACGGATAAAGCTAACATAATCATCGATCTAAAACACGGACTGGATAATGACTGCGAATCGTACATTAAATTTATTGGAAGAAATAAAGTTGAAGGGTGGCGTAAATCTCACGGCTGGGCTGCCGAACACACGGTGTATTTTTACGCGGTGTTCTCGCAGCCGTTCACAAGTTTCGGCACGGTATCAAACGGAAAATTAAGCGACGGCGATGCGGAAGCATCAGGTAGCGATATCCAGGCTTACGCCCGCTTTACAACCGGCGAAAACGTTCCGGTGCTTGTCCGCATCGGAATTTCTGCCGTCGGAATGGACGGCGCTAAGAAAAATCTTGAGCAGGAAATTCCGGATTTTAATTTCGACGAAACAAGAATGCGCGCTCAAAATATTTGGGAAAAAGAATTAAGCAAGATAACAGTTGAAAGCGGCGACGAAAACAAGAAAACAATTTTCTACACTGCGCTTTATCATGCTCTTATTACGCCGAATTTGTTTACCGATGTCGATGGAAAATACTTCGGCATGGATCATAAAATTCACGCAGCCAAAGGATTTGATTACTATACCGTTTTTTCTTTGTGGGATACATTCCGCGCCGAGCACCCGCTGTTCACTATTATTGACCCGAAGCGCGATGGCGATTTTGTAAGAACACTTCTTGAAAAATATAAAGAGAGCGGGCTTCTACCGGTATGGGAACTCGCTTCAAACGAAACTTGGTGTATGATAGGTTATCATTCAGTGCCGGTTATTGTTGATGCTTACATGAAAGGCATTCGCGGTTTTGATACCAAACTTGCTCTTGAGGCTATGAAGAAAAGCGCGGAACGCGATCAGTACGGACAAAATTTTTACCGGCAACGCGGCTTCCTACCGGCGGATAAAGAAAACGAATCCGTCTCCAAAACTTTGGAATACTCTTACGACGACTGGTGCATCTCGCAATTTGCAAAAGCTATTGGCGATAAAACCGATTACAGCAAATACAACCAGCGCGCTTTGTTTTACAAAAATGTTTACGATCCTTCCTCCGGATTCATGAGAGGAAAAATGTCGGATGGTTCCTGGATTACTCCTTTTGAGCCGCGCGCCGTAACCCAGCAATACACGGAAGCAACCGCCTGGCAATATAATTTCTTTGTCCCGCAGGATGTGCAAGGAATGATAGATTTGAACGGCGGCAAAGAAAATTTTATTAAGAAGCTTGACGATTTGTTTTCTGAGTCCGATAAACTGGAAGGAAGATTTCAACCGGATATTTCCGGTTTGATAGGTCAATACGCGCACGGCAACGAACCCTCGCATCATGTTGCATACTTGTATAGTTACGCCGGCGCACCTTGGAAAACCCAAGAGCACGTACGCGATATAATGCAGCGACTTTATACATCTAAAGTTGACGGACTTTGCGGAAACGACGATTGCGGACAAATGTCGGCCTGGTATGTTTTTTCCGCAATGGGATTTTACCCGGTTTGTCACGGACAAAATTTGTATGTGCTTGGTTCACCCATTTTTGATAAGGTTACGATTAATCTTGAGAACGGCAAAAAATTTGTGATCAACGCTCAAAACGTTTCCGATAAGAATAAATATATTCAGCTTGCGTCGTTGAACGGCGGAGCTTATTCTTATCCTTACATTACCCACAGCGATATTATGAACGGCGGAGAATTAACTTTGATGATGACAAGCACTCCAAACAAATTATGGGGATTCGATACCTCCGGAATGTTTACAATGCGCCCGGTTGATGAAGGCGTGTTAATGCCGTACGCTTCCGCTAAGGGAGAAATATTTTACGATTCTCTTTCCGTAAAATTATCTTGCGAAACTCCGAATACAAAAATCCGTTATACACTCGACGGCACCGAACCGAATTTTAATTCCCCGCTTTATGAAAAACCAATTACTCTTAAAGCAGAGTCAACAATCAAAGCATTTGCTTACAAAGATAAAGACGAAAAAAGTTTTACTATGACGGCTGCGTTCATCAAGTCAAAATATCCTCCGGCGGTTTATACATATCCTTTCAACGAAAGATATAACGGCGGCGGAGCGATGGGATTAACCGACGGCCGCTTAGGAACTACAAATTTTCAGAACGGTGAATGGCAGGGTTTTGAAGGAACGGACATGGAAACCGTAATCGATTTAACAAAACCAACGGTAATTAAAAATCTTTCAATAGGATTTTTAAATAACCCGGATAAATGGATTTTCCTTCCGCGGGAAGTTGTATTCTCGGTATCGGAAGACGGCAAGATTTTTAAACGCGTCGCGGATATAGTGAACGATATTCCAACAGACAACACAACGCTGATGGTAAAACGCTTTGGATCAAACGTTGATGTTGCACCGGCAAGGTATTTAAAAATCTTGGCAAAGAACATCGGTATTTGTCCCCCATGGCACAAAGGCGCTGGCGGTAAAGCGTGGATCTTTGCCGACGAAGTTATTATAAAGTAAATATATCCACATGTTTCCTCTTGATCATGATCTCAATCTTATTCTTGATCAATATGGAATTGAGCATTGAGCGAATTAACCGAAATGAATTATAAATTATGTGGTGAGGCAAAATGAAAAAGTTATTAATATTATTTCTAATCAGCTTACTTACGCTTAACGCGCAGGATTATCTTAAAGAAACAAAAGCTCAGCATGATGCAAGAATGCAGTGGTGGCGCGATGCAAGGTTTGGTTTGTTCATTCATTGGGGATTGTATTCCGTTCTTGCCGGTCAATGGGGAAATGAAACCGGTTACGCAGAATGGATTCGCGACCAAGCCCAAATTCCCGTTGAAGAATACGACAAGCTTGTTTCTAAATTTGACCCGGTAAAATTTAACGCCGATGAATGGGTTAAAATGGCTAAAGACGCCGGCATGAAGTACATCGTTATTACTTCAAAGCACCACGACGGTTTTAACCTCTTCGATTCAAAATATACCGACTTTGATGTTATGTCCACACCATTCCATCGGGACATATTGAAAGAGCTTGCCGACGCATGTCACAAGCAAGGGATGAAAATCTGCTGGTATCATTCAATAATGGATTGGCATCACCCGGATTATCTACCGCGCCGAACTTGGGAAAAAAATCGTTCGACGGAAGGAGCCGACTTTGAACGCTACGTAAAATATTTAAAGAACGAGTTGAAAGAGCTTCTTACCAATTACGGAGAGATCGGTGTTCTCTGGTTCGACGGAGAATGGGAAAGCACCTGGAGCGATGAGCGCGGTAAAGAACTTTATAATTATGTAAGAAGTCTTCAGCCGAACATCATCATCAATAACAGGGTAAGTTCCGCCAGAAGCGGCCTGGAAGGATTTACATCTGAAGGAGGATTTGCCGGTGATTTCGGAACGCCCGAACAGCAAGTGCCCGCAACAGGCTTGCCCGGCGTCGATTGGGAATCGTGCATCACTATGAACGATCACTGGGGATATAACAAAAACGATCACAATTGGAAATCCGCTAAAGAGCTGCTGCAGATGCTTGCAGACATTGCATCGAAAGGCGGCAACTTTCTTCTGAACATTGGTCCCACAGCCGAAGGCGTTTTTCCCCCAACCAGTATGGAACGGCTAAAAGATATCGGCAAGTGGATGAAGGTAAACGGAGAATCGATTTACGGAACGCAGGCCAGTCCATTTACTAAACTGGAATGGGGACGTTGCACGCAAAACAAATTTCCGGCGGTACACGTTTATACCTGCATGTTTTTGATTGGCCCAAAGACGGTAAACTTGTTGTCCCCGGAATTTTCAATACGCCGGTGCAGTCGTATCTTTTATCCGATCCGGCAAAAACAAGGTTAGCCGCTCAAAGAAATGAAGACGCGATAATAATTAATTTGCCTTCAGCCGCTCCGGACGAAAACAACAGCGTAGTTGTTCTTGATGTAGAAGGTAAAGCGGATGTGAACAATCCGCCGACAATTAAGAGCGCGTTTGATATTTTTATCGATAAGATTAATGTTGATGTTAACACCGAGCGCCAAAACACAGAGATACGATATACATTGGACGGCAGCACGCCGAACTCGAATTCTCCGGTTGTTTCAGGCCAGGTTACTATAGACAACACGGCGATTCTCTCCGCAAGATGTTTTAGAGATGGAAAACCCGTAAGCGGAACAGCACAGAAAAAATTCACAAAGGTTCAGCCGGAAAATTCACTTAATATTTCCGACCTCACTCCCGGTCTAAGATGCAAATACTTCGAAGGCGCTTGGGATATGCTTCCGGATTTCGAAAGATTAAAACCCGTAAGCGATTATATCACTTCTAATTTTGATATAAGTAAAAGAAAAAGCGAAGAGAATTGCGGCTTCGATTTTAACGGCTACATTAAAATTCCGGCTCAAGATGTTTATGAGCTCACCACTGATTCCGACGACGGAAGTAAATTATACATCGACGGCAAAGAGGTAGTCAAAAACGACGGCCTTCACGGAATGGTTCAGAAAAGCGGCATGGTAGCGCTCGCCGCCGGCTATCATAAAATAAGAGTGACGTTTTTCCAAAAGTCGGGCGG
>JAKAHQ010000379.1 GCA_021814855.1 Bacteroidota bacterium
GAAGTGTCCGATGCCGGAGAGAACATTCTTGTTGAACGTTGATTTAGCAAGCGATTTAATTCTTTCGACAGTTTCCTCGCCGGCTTGAATATCCACACCGGCTGCTTTGTAGGTGTTTTCCAACTTGAACCTAAAAAATTGTTGATTTGATAAACAAATATAAGGAAAAACCTGAGCGAAACTTTCGGATTTGGTTTTTTGTATTATACAAAAGTCGAAACAACGTTAAAATGAATTATATCTTAATTTTTGATAAATTTGTGCCCGTAACTTTTAAAATGTTGTATGGAAGAGTATCAATTAAAGGATAGGGAAAAAGCGATACTGCGGTTTGTAATTCACCAGTTTATCTTAACCGCAAATCCCGTCGGTTCCCGGAATATTTCTAAAAAGTACGATATCGGTCTTTCTCCGGCATCGATTAGAAATATTATGTCCGACCTGGAAGACCTTGGATTTCTAAATCATCCGCATACCTCGGCCGGTAGGGTTCCAACGGATAAAGGTTACCGAGTTTACGTGGATTCTTTGATGGATCCGCCTAGACTTGAAAACGCTGTTAAGAAAATGGTGGAAGCTAATCTTGGCTCTTCAACTTTTGAAACCGATGATTTGCTTCGTGTAACCTCCGGAATATTGAGCCATCTTACAAATCAACTTGCCATGGTTACATATCCAAAATTCGAGCAGGCTGTTCTTGAAAAAATTCAAATCGTTCAGTTGTCTTCTACAAGAATTCTTGTAGTAGTGAGTGTAACATCCGGTTTGATAAGAACCATAACGCTTGAAATAGACGCTGAGGTTAAAGAAGAAAATATTATTACCGTTCAGCAGTTCTTAAACGAACGTCTGGCGGGATTAAAATTATCCGAAATAAAAAATTCCTTTTCGGAAAGAGTAAAAGATTTTGATTCTGAATCGCATAGGCCGATAATACGCGTTTTCCTCGATTCGGTTGATAAAATATTTACGGAACGGATCGGCGATAAAACATATATTTCCGGCACAAAAAATATACTCAAGCAGCCGGAGTTTGAAGACCCGGATCATTTCCAAAGCGTTATAGAACTGGTTGAAAACAAAGATATTATAATTCACGTTCTTGATAGGAATAAAAATACCGACGAGGATGAAGTAACAATTACAATCGGCGGTGAAAACCTGGATGAGAAATTATCCGATTACAGCATGATTACAAAGGAGTATAAAATCGGAGATCTAAGCGGCACACTCGGAATTATGGGACCGAAGCGAATGGATTATTCAAAAATTGTTGCCGCCGTGGTTTATGTTGCCGAACAGCTTACACAAGAATTAACCAAACAAAGATAATTACATCTAATCACCTACTGAATAAACTTAAAAGGTAAAATGGAAGAGAAAAATAAAAAACAGAAGGAAACTCAGGAAGAAGAGAATAAAATTCCGATTGAAAGAGTAAACAACAAGGAACCGGAAGAGAGGGAAACAGTTGATACAGAACAGATCGAAGCCGAATTAAAATCGGCTGCCGATAAAATTTCGGGACTTGAAAAACAAAACACGGAATTAAAAGACGCCCTGCTAAGAAAGGTTGCCGAATTCGAAAATTTTAAACGCAGGAATGAAAACGATCAGCTTAATCTGTTAAAGTATGCGGCGGAATCTTTTATTAAAAATATTCTTCCGGTTTACGACGACCTGGAACGATCTCTTGCTCATATAGACGATGAGAGCAGCAAAGACTCGACAAAGAAAGGATTGCTGCTTGTATTTGAAAAATTCGGAAAAATTTTGGAATCGCAAGGCGTAAAAAAAATCGATGCCAAAGGCAAACCATTCAGCGTTGAATTCCATGAAGCGCTGATGCAGCAGCCTGTTGAGGGCGTCTCGCCTCATACTGTGCTCGAGGTAATTGAACCGGGCTATATGTATAAAGATAAAGTAATTCGTCATGCAAAAGTAATTGTGAGCGCCGAATCTGCATCGAACGAAGACGCTAACGCTCAAAACGGCTCCAATCAAGAAGGATAATTAAAGAATGTCAAAAAGAGATTATTACGAAGTACTCGGCGTGGGTAAAAATGCCACGGCCGACGAGATAAAAAAAGCTTATAGAAAACTTGCTATGCAGTATCACCCGGACCGCAACCCGGGTAATAAAGAAGCGGAAGAGAAATTTAAAGAAGCAGCCGAAGCTTACGAAGTTTTAAACAACGACGATAAGCGTTCTAAGTACGATAAATTCGGTCACAACGGATTAAAAGGCGGCCAGGATTTCCACGGCTTCAACAATGTAAACGATATATTCAGTCACTTCTCGGATATATTCGGCGGGGCTTTTGGCGGCTCATCCATATTCGACGATTTCTTCGGCGGGGGCGGTTCTTCCTCGCAGAGGCCGCGTCAGCGCACTACCGGTACTCCCGGTTCCGATCTAAAGATCACCTTAAAACTTACGCTCGAAGAAATTGCTGCCGGCACCACAAAGAAAGTTAAGATTAAGAAATTTAATAAATGCTCTACTTGCAACGGCACAGGTGCAAAAAATTCTGCATCGTTCAAAACATGTTCCGTGTGTAACGGCTCTGGAGAAGTAAGACAGGTCTCCCGTTCGATATTCGGTCAGTTTGTAAATATTGCGCCTTGTAACAATTGCGGAGGAACGGGCAGAATAATTTCGGAACCGTGTACAACTTGTTCCGGCGACGGAAGAATTCAGGACGAATCCACAATTAAGATTAGTGTCCCGGCCGGAGTCAGCGATGGAAATTACATGACTCTGCGCGGCGAAGGCAATGCCGGGAAGAACGGCGGTCCATCCGGCGACATAATTGTAATTTTTGAAGAACTGCAGCATGAGTTTTTTACACGCGACGGCGACAATGTGATTTACGAATTGTATATTAGCTTCCCGGAAGCAGTGCTCGGTACCGAAGTGGAGGTGCCCACTTTAAGCGGAAAGGCAAAATTGAAAATTGAACCGGGCACTCTTGCCGGAAAATTTTTAAAGATGCGCGAGAAAGGTATTCAACATTTAAACAGCCACGGCGCAGGCGACCAGCT
>JAKAHQ010000380.1 GCA_021814855.1 Bacteroidota bacterium
AAGTTCAAGGTCTTGCGACTCTCTTAAAATTTGTTCGCGTCTCGCGCGCATTTTTCTATCGAGCGAAATCAACGCTTCCGGTTTTGTAGACATGCTTACCTGAAGCGCCATAACCATAGCCGGGTTTCCGTACTTGCCGGAAATCTCGTTGATCTCGTTTATGTTGTGAACCGTCGTATCGATTGCAAACTGATCTTGAGCGGTTATCATTTTCTGATGAATCCTCGGAGTGATGACCACACGCTTCAACAAATCCTTAAATGCGCATGCTTCGAACAGCAATTCATAGCTGTTAAGATTTTTTTGAATTGCCGGAAGAAGATCATGAAGAGTTTTTCTAAGCTGCTTATTAAGAGAAAAATAGTATTCAAGCGTTTTTCTTCTTTGCTTGCGAAGCTCGAACATTTTTCTTTCAAGACGATCGTTATGATGCCACAATGAAGTTAAGGGATCGCTTGCAATATGAAGCTTCATTCCGAGTTCCCGCAATTTGCCGGGTTTCAAATTGAACGGAAGAATTCCCTTGTAGCGCTTTTCCAGCTGATGGGTAAGCGATGTAATTTCGTTCAACAAATTTGAAAAGCGGTTATTTGTTTCCGGAAGACTTTCAAGTTCGGAAAGCAGTGCAGGTTCTATCTTCACAGATTTATCCGCTTTCATCAAAGTTTGAAGAAGTTTGCCTTGCCGGGCGACATTTTCAATTACAACGGCGGCAACAAGACTTTGTCCCTGACCTGAAGGCCGGCTGCTTCCGTCCCAGTCGCCCCAGAAAGAAAGAAAAGTTTCGAACGGATGCCCAGAATAAACAGCCGTGAAATTTTCGGCGGCGATAATTGCTTTTAAATCCAGCAGAAGCTCGGAAGATTCTTCGCTCGATACGATGGAAACATTGAGCCCGAGAAATTCTCGAATCAGTTCATCGGCAGTTTTATCTATAAGACTATCTTGAATATTTCTTTTGCCGATAACCGAATCAATTAAGCTTTCAAACAGCAGTTCCGTTTTGAGCGAGTACATCTGCGTAGGATGAACGGTGCGGTCGTACAACCGCTGCTTGAAAAGTCTTTCTCTCCGGTCGAGGTTATCTTTGTAGAATTCGTTTTCCAATTGTTTAATTAACGCCTTGCCTTTGTCTGCTGCCGCTAATTCCATTAAATCGGAAATTATCTTAGCTCTATCATTCAACCGCTGACGGTAAAGGGCAATCCTTCCCGGGAGATATTCGTTCTCAAATCTTTCTTCGTAAGAGGAGCTTCGCGATTCATTACCATGATGTATTATGTGGTTGGAAATTTTTACCACGCATGCTTTGTAAATTTTCTTTTCTATTTCATTCCACTTTTCGTCAACATTAAGCTGCGGAATAATCCTTTTAATTTTCAGTGGCTGCACATCAAATTTTTTCCGGTTGTAATTAGCCGCTTCCTCGGCAATCATTCTGTTTAAGTCGATTAAAACACGCCGGGTTTTCGAGAGCAGCATTGCAGCATTATCGCTTCCGCCCAGAGTTAAGCGAAAAGTTTTCCTTCCGGTTTCAAATACTTTTTCGGTACGCGCAAAAGTAGAGAGCGGCACAAGACCTATACCTTGCCGGGCAAGACCGGAAGCGAGCCAATCGAGCGACAAACCGGCAGGAAGCTTTTCTATAATCATCTGCGGATACATGCTGCCCTTAGGTGCTTTAATCCTTATATCGAAACGGTTTCTACTCTTTGGCAAAATTTTAACCGCCTCGTTCAGCGAGTCCATTCTTTCTTTAAATATTTTATTGCGCAGCCGCCAGTAAGCATTTGTAGTTTCGTTGCTGCTGCGATAAAAAAGATAGGTTAAAAATATAGCGCCTATATTCGGCTTGATGGTACAGCTTATCTTTTCGAATCGTTCAAAAATTTCTTTGTTGCGAATATCAATTACGGATAACCGCGCGCCGGCAAAAGAGTCGGTTTTAGAAAGCGAATGAATCGTGATCTGATGATCGGCCTGGTCTTTTGTTAAGTAACCACTTTTATAAAGCTCGTCTGTCAATTGCCGGATTGTTTTTATCTCACGCAGCTCGTTCGACGGAGATACGTTTTGGTATGAAAGATCGTCGATAATAAAAATATTTTTTTGAAGGAGCCATCGAATCAGCTCGGTTAAATCCTCTACCCGGAATTCCTGCCCGGTTGCGTTGTGGGGATTATTAAGCGCGACCGCGCCGTAATTTGACCAATGAGGATCGCGGGCTAATTTTTCATTTATCGCTTCTTTAATTGCTGCAACATCCAATTCATAATCATCAGTTAACGGCACAACAGTCACAGAAGGAAAACAATGCTCATATGTCCAGCTTAAATCCGGAATAATTACCTCTTTAATACCGCAATGAAATCCAAGCAAACCAAGACCAGTACGGGAAGAGCCGCTGACTGTCTGACAATTTTGAAGTTTATATTCGGGATGATGCTTCGAAAACGAGAACAGAAAACTTTTTTCCAATTCTTTAGCCCATTCAAAAGAATCGGAATTGGAAATAAATTCATCCAAAAGTTCTTTGGCATTCAGGTGAGAAAACATGTCGTAAGGAAAAAATTTGTCGGCAGCGCCGGATTTGTCTTGTAATGCCGAGCTCACTTCTTCAAACTTTTTTATTAAATTATTTACACGCCCGGACTGCTCATCTACAATGGAAGCAAGTTTGTTTTCGAAACGGCGGACATAGCTTTCAAGTTTGTAATCGTTTATCACCGAGGATGAATAAGATTCATAGGCAGGCAGAATCTCTATTTTATTGCCGTTCTGCTTCTCTTCTTCTATTAAACTTTCTTTTAAAATAAACGAAAGCAGTTCTACCTCCGAAGACGACGGAGTTCCTTTGAGCTGGAACTGGACTGTTTCGAGCACTTTTAATATTTCAGAATTACCCGCGACGAAAACCGTTGCAAGGTCTTTCAGCTTGGGAGAAAAAATTCCCGGTGTTAGAATACGAAGAACACGATCCATCATCTTTGCCTCGCGTGCGAGAGAAAGATGATTCGGCGCATTGTTTAACTCAATAA
>JAKAHQ010000381.1 GCA_021814855.1 Bacteroidota bacterium
ATCTAATCAACCATTCAAAATTATATTTCTCGGCTATCTTTTCTATCAATTCGGCAGACGCTACCATAGCAGTGTTTACAGCCATAATTAATGTGATGCTTGCGAGAATACCGACTATGATTCCGAAAAATTCCCCGTTTACGTTCGATGCAAATGTCGGGATCAAATCGGTTTCATGATGAGTTAAGTTTATTCCATTGGAAAGAGCAAACAAAGCTATGAGCGGGGTAACTATACCGACTGTAAACGCCAGGAAAATATATGCCTTTCGTATGTCGTGCCAGTTTTTTACAAGCGATGCTGTCTGAAGTACGGATTCAATTCCGGAATAGGCAAGAATACAGCTTCCTATTCCTATAATTAAATTCTCGTAAGCGACAAACGGATTTTGTCTGTGAAAGTCCCCGACGAATGATTGGAAACTATTCCCTAAAATCGAAAACGCGTCTGAATCAAGATGAGCGACGCCGCCGATAATAAGATTTACTAAAACAAATGCAGCAAAAATAAAAATCAAGTAAGTGAATTTTGCATTCTCCTTTATACCGATGATATTCATTACTGTAATAAATCCGATAACGCCGAACTTTAAGAAAAATCTGATTTCGGGGCTCATTGCCAAAAAGTAGGTCCCGTTTTCAACGGCGCTTACGGTAGAAATTGTTGCCGTTAAAATATAATCTACAAGTATGGAAGAGATTGCAACAAACGAAAATGTCGGTCCCAGTACTAAGTATGAAAAAGAATAAACGCCTCCGCCACGTATATTATTTTTTTCAAGAATTTCTCCTATCTCAACCATTCGTGTCGATAAAAATCTAATCAGAATAGAAGTGAGGGCAATATAAAAAATTGCTTTGATGCCGATGAAACGGAACGCTTCGTACGGCGCATAGTAAATAGAAGTAAGCTCGTCCATCAATGTTATAATTCCGACGGCAAGCCAGGTTAGCATCCATTTACCGTTGTATAGGAAAGAGAGTAAATCCTTTTTGCTGGTTAAATAAAAAAATAGCGCGACCAAAGCCGCATTTATAATTATAAAGGAAACTGTTTCCATGGAGTCCAAAAAAAATCGCCGAAAAATACAAATTTTTTTGTTGAAGCAATCGATATTAAAAAGAAATTGAATTTTACTTTTGCGATTTAATCTAAAATCTTTATTTTTACGCCGTCAATTTTGATGGGCAGATAGCTCAGTCGGTAGAGCAAAGGACTGAAAATCCTTGTGTCGGCGGTTCGATTCCGTCTCTGCCCACGAAAAAGGGATGTGTAAGCATCCCTTCTTCATTTTAAAAGTTTGTAATAAATTTTATTGCTGAATTGAGACGCCAAATTTGCCATCCCGGATTATTAACATAGACGGTATAGAAGTTACTCTTAGAAAAAGCGGCAGGGCAAAGCACATTATTATTTCAGTGCAACCGTATAAAGGCGTGCAAGTTTCCATTCCGGAAAGAGCCTCGTTCTCCGAAGGTGAGAGAGTAGCACAAGAAAAGATTGACTGGATTCGTTCTCATCAAACCAAAATTGAAAAACACGAACAAAAAATCCTGGAAGAAATAACCAAACCGGGACCCGTCACAAGAAGTCATATGATCGAATTGATTCCCGCCGATACCGAAAAAATATCGGTAAAGGTTTTCAAAGGAATTATAAAAGTAAAACACCCGGTGAGTTTAACGATTACGAGTTTATCGCTTCAAAAAGCAATAAGCGTTGGAATTGAAAAAGCATACCGCGAGGAAGCTAAAGAATTTTTACCTAAAAGACTGAATGATTTATCCGACCGGTTTAATTTGCCGTACAATGAAGTTTACATCAAAAATATCAAAAGTCGTTGGGGAAGTTGCTCATCAAAGAACAACATTAATCTTAGTATTCATTTAATGCGTCTGCCGGATCGGCTAATAGATTATGTTCTGCTTCACGAACTGGCTCATACAAAAGTTCGAAACCACAGCAAGACATTTTGGAATTTTCTCGATTCACTGACGGGCGATTCAAAATATTTCGATAAGGAACTAAAAAAGCATCGGATCCATTGATATAGACAAGAGTTGAATCCCTATCCTGCTCTCTTTATATTTAACCACCAAAATTAGGAAGGAAATCGAGTGACTAACGCTATAACGCAAACTAATTTCGAAAAATTAAAATATTTTAAGCGCGGAAAGGTGCGCGATATTTATGAGACCGGCGACAATTATCTTATTGTTTCAACCGATCGTCTTTCGGCTTTCGATGTTATTATGAACGAAGGCATCCCTTCAAAAGGGAAAGTGCTAAATAGGATTTCAAAATTTTGGTTCGACTTTACAAAAGATAAAATTCCGAATCATCTTGTGAGTATAAATGTTGACGAATATCCCTCTGAGTGCGCTCAGTATAAAGAGGTGCTTCGCGACAGATCCATGCTAGTTAAAAAAGCCGAACTGATTCCGATCGAGTGCATCGTCAGGGGGTATATAACCGGCTCGGGATTAATAGATTATCAAAAGACAGGTAAAGTTTGCGGCATTGAATTGCCGAGAGGTTTGGTAGAATCCGAAAAATTGCCCGAACCGATTTTCACTCCCTCTACAAAAGCAGAAATCGGCTTGCACGATGAAAATATTGATGAGGCAAAAGCAATTTCCATAATAGGTAAGGAAGCATTCGAGTTTATTAAGAACGCAACTTTAAGCATTTACAAAAAAGCTTCCGAATACGCCCTTACAAAAGGCATCATTATCGCCGATACGAAAATGGAATTCGGTTATTTCGACGGGAAAATTATTTTAATAGACGAACTACTAACGCCGGATTCATCCCGTTTTTGGCCGTTGGAAGGTTACGAGAAAGGAAAATCTCAAAACAGTTACGACAAACAGTATGTCCGCGATTATCTACTGTCCATTAAGTTCAATAAAAAACCACCGGCACCGCCGTTACCGGAAGAAGTAATTTCCAATACGAGCAAAATTTATCTTGAGGCCTTGAACAAATTAACCGGGGAAACACTATAAGCATGTTTCCCTCCGAAATAAAAGT
>JAKAHQ010000382.1 GCA_021814855.1 Bacteroidota bacterium
ATCAACCACTTCATCAAGACCTTGAGCAATTGCTTCGAGATCTCTTCCTGCAAGGCCGCCGTAAGTAGTAAATCCTTCCGTAACAATAAGAAGATTGCGGCAACTCATTGCAAGTTGTTCGTCATTAACCGATAACCATCCGCCTATATTTACCAACGCGTCTTTCTTAGCGCTCATTGTAGAACCGTCGGCATAAGAAAACATTTCTTTGCAGATCTCGGGAATCGATTTGTTTTTATATCCGTCTTCTCTAAGTTTTATGAAGTAAGCATTTTCAGCAAAGCGGCATGCATCAAGAAAAAGCATTATGCCGTTCTTTTCGCAAACTGCTTTTACATCGCGAATATTTTTCATTGATACGGGCTGACCGCCGCCGGAATTATTTGTTACGGTCAAAACAACCAGCGGAATATTTTCTTTACCTACTTTCTTGATGAAAGATTCCAGAGCGGCAGTATCCAAATCGCCTTTAAATGGGGCGCGTTGTTCCGGATGCTTACCAATCTCGCATAAAAGATCAACCGCTTCGGCGCCGGTAAACTCGATGTTGGCGCGTGTAGTATCGAAAAATGTGTTGCTTGCAAAATATTTTCCGGGTCCGCCAAGAATTGAAAATAGAATTTTCTCAGCGGCTCTGCCTTGATGAGTTGGAATTATAAATTTATCGCCGGTTATATTTTTAACAGCTGCTTCAAACCGGTAAAAACTCTTAGCGCCGGCATAAGATTCATCGCCGCGCATTATTCCCGCCCATTGATCCGAACTCATTGCGGAAGTACCGCTGTCGGTTAAAAGATCAATTAAAACATCTTCGGCGCGAATCATAAAAGGATTATATCCGGCCTTTTCTAAAATTTGCTTTCTTTCATCTTTTGTTGTGAACTTGATAGGTTCTACCGTTTTGATTTTGAACGGCTCAATAATAGTTTTCATAAAACCTCTTAAGGAATTGATTCCGATTTTTTTATTGAAAATTACAACATTCTTTGACAACCAACTTATTAATTTTTTAACATTTCGAGTTTCATTTCCGTCAAAAATTTTTATTAAATTACGTGCAACATACCCCAGCTATATCATTAAATAAACGAGGAGAGTGTAAATGGAAGAAATGCAAAACGAAGAAGCTCCAAAGATGTCCTCAGTTGAAGCAGAGCATGAAGAATTCGAAATGAATCATACCGATAAGCTTGTCGGTGTGTTTTCTGAACCGGGCAATACTTTTTCAAAAATTTCAAAATTTCCGCCCAAAACTTCGGACTGGTTAATCCCGTTGTTGGTTCTTATTGTAATGGTCATTTTAAGTCAAATAGTTGTAAGGACAAATCCAGAAATAAAGAATCAAATGAAAGAAAAACAAATTGCTGCGGTTCAAAAAAATCTTGATGAAGCTGTTGCAAAAGGCCAAATATCACGCGCCCAGGCTGATGAGCAAATGAGCCGAATGGAAGATATGATGGAAAATACAGGGCCTTTCCAAATGATTGGATTAGTCGTCGGAACCCCGATTGTTTTCTTCATTGTATTTTTTGTTATTACCGCATTTTTTATGCTGGTTGCCAAATTCGGACTCAAAGGTTCGGCTACTTTCAAAGAAACAATGGTAGCTTACGGACTCCCGTATTATATCGCCGCAATCTCCACCATAGTTATGACAATTGCTTCATTAGCGATGAGCAAATGGCTGACAGGTGTTAGTGTTGCGGATTTTCTTGGGACAGATAAAACAACCATAGCCGGTTTTTTGCTTGGTAAACTAGATGTATTTTCGATTTGGTTTTATGTTGTGTTTGGTATCGGTCTTGCCAAAATGAATAAATCGGAAGACTCGAAAAAATACGTTATAGCTGTTATCGCTTGCTGGCTGATATTCGGATTGATCTTCCATTTCGTAGCAAAAGCAGTTCCTTTCCTTGGCGGTCTAGCCGGATAAAAAATCTAAAATTCAATCCTCCCTTCGGGGAGGATTTTTTAATCCATCGATTTCTTTTTCAGTTAATTCTCTTACTTCACCAACCCTCATTTTACCAAGTAAAATATTCCCGATTCTCACACGCACAAGTCTTAATGTTGGAAAGCCAACTGCAGCCGTCATTCTTCTTACTTGTCTATTTCGTCCTTCTATTAAAGTCAGGCTTATCCACGTAGTTGGAATGTTTTTACGTTCTCTTATTGGCGGAACACGCGGTGGGAAAGCTGGATCATCTATCAATTCTGCTTTGGCTGGAAGCGTTTTACCGTCCTTGAGTTCAACACCGTTGCGAAGTTTTTCCAAATCATTTTCTGTTGGAGTTCCTTCTACCTGAACATAATATTCTCGTTCGTGCTTGTTCTTCGGGTTGAGTAAATATTCGGTTAATGGTTTATCGTTTGTAATTAAGAGCAAGCCTTCGCTGTCTAAATCCAATCTTCCAACAGGATAGACATCGTTCGGAAAATTAAAAAGAGAGCCAAGCGTTGGCCGGCCCGTTTTATCCGTGAATTGTGTTAGTACGCCGTAAGGTTTATGAACGATGAAATATTTTTTTGTCATTAATTTATTTGAACTTATTTAGCCGCAACCTTCAGGTTGCGAATAATCTCGCAGGCTTAAGCCTATACTATCAGAATATATTTTAAGCATCAAAGAATTGATTGAGGATCTATATCAATTATTGTTTTAACTTCTTTGAATTTGGACTTTTGATTGAACTCGATATATGAATTTAAAATTGCTGTGCGTAAATATTTTCCTGAAGGATCGGATTTCTTTCCGCTCTTTACAAGAATTTGAAAACGGTATTGACCTTTTATTTTATAAATCGTCGCTTCGGCAGGCGGGGTGATTTTTAATCCTTTCTCGTACTTCTTGAGAAATGCGTAGAATTCTTTTATGCCTGCCCGAACCCTGTCTTCTTTTTCATCCTTCATTTCTATCAAGGCAAGTCTTGTAAACGGCGGATACTCGCCTTGTTCTCTCAGACTAATTTCTTTTTCATAGAAAGATTTATAATCGTTCATCAAAACTTTTTGTAAAACAAAATGTTTTT
>JAKAHQ010000383.1 GCA_021814855.1 Bacteroidota bacterium
GAAAATCTTTTGCGGTAAGCCATTTGCCTTTCTCAATCACCAAAACTTTGTAACCTTTTTCCGAAAGACGAAGGGCAGCAGCTGATCCTCCGAAACCGCTGCCGATTATTACATAATCGTAATCAAAAATTTTGTTCATATTATTACACCGGATTTGGTTGGACAGAAATTATAATAATTCCGGAAATAAAACTATTTCCAATTTTTGAATTTAGAAACACGCAACTAGTCTCGCCAATGATTTTATTGGCGGACCTGTCTCGTCGGTCTAATTACGGCGCGCCTATCTCGCCATTTTTTTGCCAGCGCCGCTTCCCATTAATCCATATTCCAATCATTATGATCTGAAATTTATATTGACGTTGATACGATTCGCCGAATCATCTCCATAACTAATTATTATATTGAAATTGAATTCCTTTTTAACCAACTTAAATGCGGTTGATAAACCTTTATTGTTTCCCCTATAAAAAATCTTTTACATAGAAAAGCACTACTTGCCGAAAACAACAAATAGAATATGGATGCAGTACCGCGTATTCTCGTAATTATCTTTAATCAACTAAAAGGAGACGGCCGACATGAAAAAATTATTTTCAGTTTTACTTCTTATGCTTTTAATGTTTTCGGGTAAAAGTTTTTCACAGGACAGCAATACCGCTAAACCGGAAAGGTTGCATCCCGCGCTTCTTGTAATCGATATTCAAAATGCTTTTCTGCCCCACATGGATCAAACTGAAGTTGAAAAAACCATGTACTATATCAATGAATATATTAACCTGTTTCGAAGCAAAGGATTCCCGGTAATCAGAATTTATCACAGCGATATTAAGTACGGCTACGGACCCAAAGAGGGAACAGAGCAATTTGAATTTCCCAAAACGGTTCTTATTAAAGACAGCGATCCTAAAGTAATTAAGCATTACGGCGACGCCTTTAATAAAACAGACCTCGATAAAATTCTTAAAGAAAAAAAAGTTAATACTCTTTTCTTGTGCGGATTAAGTTCGGTAGGATGTGTCCTCGCTACTTACATTGGGGCGGATAACAATGATTACACCGCTTTCTTTATTAAAGATGCGGTTATAAGTCATAAAACCGAGTATACAAAAAATATTCAGGAAATTGTCGGCGCAATCGGTTACGAGGCAATCAATGTTATGCTGAACAACGCCGAGAAACCGGAATGAGATATAATCAATACAGAATTAGACTATTTATAATTATGCCAAATCGTATTCATGGAATAAAATAATTAATTCAGTTGTAGAGACGATGCATTGCATCGTCTCTACAACTTATATGAAATGGTTGCCCTAAAAATAAATCCGCAAAAATAATTTAGGGTTTTTAAGAGTTGAGCTGTATTATATATTTAGAAGAATTAAGATTCGATGAATTCCAAACGAAACGTATTAATAAGCAGGAGATATTATGAAAAAGGAAAGAATTTGTTACAGGTTGTTCTTAATAGTTTCAATTATTTTCACTGCGGCCGCATGTTCCAAAGATACAGTTACCGAACCTATAATCGACTCGCCGATATTGGAAGAAGCGTTCCGGCAAGCAGAGCAAATTTCCGGTTTAAAAAGTCTCGTGGTTTCTAAGGACGGAGATATCGTTAAAGAAAGATACTGGAAATCCGGCGGCGCAAATAAACCGCACGATGTCCGTTCCGTAACAAAAAGTATTATGGGAATTCTGATCGGAATTGCTATCGATAAAGGATTTATAAAATCCCCGGATCAAACAATAGGAGAATTTATTTCCCCGCTTGTGACGGGAATTACCGCGGAGAAAGCCGGTATTAAAATTCGCCACTTATTAACAATGAGCAGCGGATTTTCCGGCAATGAACTTATTAATGCAGCCGAATATAACGATTGGATTAATTCTTCCAACCAGGTTCAATGGATTATAAATAAAAATCTTGTTGCCTCGCCCGGCCAAAAATTTAATTACAATTCGGCCGCACTTCATTTGCTTTCGGTTATTCTAACCCGGGCTGCCAATTTGGAAACCCAGGATTTCGCTAAGAAATATTTATTCGATCCGCTTGGTGTTACGGGTTTTTATTGGGAGAGAGATAAACAGAATTATTATAACGGCGCCGCCGGTTTAAATATTACTCCTCGCGATATGATAAAAATCGGTCAATTGATTTTGAACCGCGGAGAATATAACAGTCAAAGAATTGTCTCCCCCGATTGGATAGATCAAACAATCGCCCGACAAATATCAACAAATAATTCTCAACCGTACGGACCGGATTACGGTTTCTGTTTTTGGATTGGTAAAAACGGAAAAGGGGATTACGCCTTTGCAAACGGCTGGGGCGGACAGTTTATTGTTATTGTTCCCAAATTAAATTTAGTTGTTGCCGCCGCAAATAATTGGAACGGCGTGCCGGTATACGAGGCAAATAATAATTGGAATAATACAATCCGTTTGATAATGGAATCTATTGTGCCGGAATTTAATTGAAATGTCTTTCTGCTGATCATTCCGCCGGTTTTTTGGCAGAGATGTCTCAACGGATGCCGTTTAACTGTCATTAAATATGAGAAAAAAAATGTACAAAAATAAATGTAGAGACGAGGCATGCCTCGTCTCTACCGTCTACAGATATTTCTTTGTTACAAACTCTTTCCACCCGTCCTCAAATTGAGAAACGCTTAACCCTAAAACATGCTGAATGTTCGCGTTGGTTCTAATCATCTGCACGTAGTTGCTCTTTCCCCATGTGGCTATAATATATTCCGATAGTAGATAACCGACTTCGTAGATTTTCCTGCTGCCGGTATTAAAATCGGAAGTTAATTCCGCCAACGAGGGAAAATTGCCCGAAGCTATGTAGGAAATATTCTTTGGATTAATAAATTCTCCCGCTTCATAAATTGCTACTGCTTCCCAATACCATCGCGGGTTGTTTCCGAAATACCCGTTAACATGTAAAGAGACTGCATGAGAAAATTCATGAAGCACAGTTTGAGCCGCGTTGCTTCTATAAAGAACTCTTACCGTAG
>JAKAHQ010000384.1 GCA_021814855.1 Bacteroidota bacterium
CATTTCTTCGGTAATAATGTGGGGAGATTTTTCCGCTTTAATTTGAATTGCGCCGATAAGCAAATCCGCAAATTTTACGCCGCGTGTAATTGTATATTGATTAGCGGCAACTGTAGAAATATTCTTTGAAATATCGGTTTCAATTTTGCGCAGCTTTCGCAAATCTTTATCCAGAACAATTACATGGGCTCCCCTTGCGTAAGCTGCACGCGCGGCATTAAAACCTACAACACCGGCGCCAAGTATAACCACGGCGGCAGGCGCAACGCCTGTAATTCCGCCAAGTAGAACGCCGCGACTATTAGGATAATCTCCGCCCAAATATCGTTCACCTATCTGCACAGCTAATTGTCCCGCTATTTCACTCATCGCCTGCTGAATCGGAAGCTGCTCATCCTTTTCAATCAATTCATATGCAATCGCGGTGATTCTTTTCTTAAGCAGTCTGTCAAGAATATTTTTTTTGCCCACGGCAAGATGAAGAAATGAAAACACCGTCTGATCTTCCTGCAGCATTTCACTTTCGGTTTCATTCAGCGGGGCAATCTTAACAATCATTTCCGCTCTCTGGTAAACCTCTTCTGCGGTATAAACCAAGTTCGCGCCCACTTTCAGATATTGTTCGTCGGTAAAGTGACTTTCTACGCCAGCCCCGGTTTGTATAAAAACCGAATGCCCGGATTTAACTAATGTATCAACAGCAGCAGGAACTAATGCTACTCTTTTTTCTTCATGAAAAGTTTCTTTTGGAATTCCGATACGCATAGCATTATAAATTTGTTATACAGAAAAATAAAGATTAGCACTTATAACTTCAATTAAAATGAACCGGAGTCAGAGGTCTTTTTCCCCCGAAAACATCAATAATATTTCTTGCACAGAGTTCCGCCATTGCAGATCTTGTTTCTACAGTTGCACTTCCAAGATGAGGAAGCAATAATACATTCTCTAAATCAAGTAATTCAGGATTGATTTGAGGTTCGCCTTCGTAAACGTCCAAACCGGCGGCAAGAATTTTTTTCTTTTTCAACAAATCAATCAGTGCTTTTTCGTCGATTACTTCGCCCCGGGAAGTATTAACTAAGATTGCCGATCGCTTCATCAATTTCAAATTGTTCTTATTGAGAATATGATAAGTGTCCTTGTTCAACGGCAGATGAATAGAAATTAGGTCTGCTGTTTTAAGCAGTGTATTTAGAGAAACTTTTTTCGCATTGAATTCATTATTGAATTTGGCGTTCAGGCTGCTGTTGAAATAAATTACATCCGCGCCGAACGCACGCATTCGCTTAGCTGTAGCATAACCAATTCTACCGGCTCCGATAATTCCAACAATTTTATTTTTAATATCCATACCTAAAAGCAGTTGAGGTTTCCAACCGTCAAACTTATTTGCACGCATCATTGCAATTCCCTCATGGAACCTCCGGGCACAGGCAATTATCAAAGCAACAGTCAAATCCGCAGTTGTATCTGTTAAAATATCCGGAGTGTTTGTAACTGTAATTTTTTTCGAGCGGGCATATCTTAAATCAACATTATTATAGCCAACGGCACAGTTGGCTATAATTTTGCATTTTTCCATTTTGTCAATTACTGCCTTATCAATTTTATCGGTTAAAAGTGCAATCAATCCGTCCACATCTTTTACTTCCTTCAGCAATTCCCTGTGCGTCATGGCACGGTCATACGGAAATACTTTTACTTTAATCCCATGCTGCTTCAGAAGCTGCTCGGCATTACCCACAAGATTTCTTGTTATGAATACTTTCATTTCAACCAAATAATAGTTTTACAATAAATAGTGCGCCTAGAATCCCGGCAACATCAGCCAGCAACCCAACTGCAACCGCATGGCGAGTGCGCTTAATACCTACCGCACCAAAATACAGCGCCAGTACATAAAATGTTGTTTCCGTACTTCCCATAATTGTTGAGACTAAAATACCTATAAAAGAATCCGGTCCGTGAACCGAAATTATTTCCGACATAATTCCAAGAGAACCGCTTCCCGAAAGCGGACGCATCAGAGCCATAGGCAAGGCTTCGGCCGGGAAGCCGATTAAATTTGTGACCGGTGATAAGAGGATCGTAAAAAACTCCATCGCCCCGCCCGCACGGAAAATTCCGATTGCCACCAACATTGCAACTAAGTAGGGAATAATTTTTACCGCTACATTGAATCCTTCCTTGGCGCCCTCAACAAACGCTTCGTATAATTTTACTTTTTTAAACGCGCCGTAAGTTATAAAGGAAATAATTATTAACGGTATGGCAAGAATGGAAATAATTTCTATAATAGATTTCAAAGTTTCTGAATTTAACGGCAGAGCGGAAAATATTTTGGATAATCCTGTAACAGCAATCAACATTACGAAAAACGCTAGGGCGAAAAGAAAAACTAAAAATCTCCATTTTGATTTTAAGTAACTTAGAAAATTGGAAAAGCTCATCGGGAATTTTTCCAATGTCTTCGCAGCTATAATGCCGGTAAGTGTAGCGCATGAAGCTCCGAAAAAAGATGTTCCGATTATGATTGCCGGATCGCTGCTGCCGGAAGCCGCACGCACGGCAATTGCCGTGGCAGGTATTAATGTCAAACCGGCAGTGTTTATCGCGAGAAATGTTACCATCGCGTTTGTAGCAGTTCCTTTTTCCGTATTTATCTTATCCAGTTCCTCCATAGCTTTCAAGCCGAATGGAGTAGCAGCGTTGCCAAGTCCCAGCATGTTAGCGGAAATGTTCATGATCATCGCCCCGATCGCGGGATGATCTTGAGGGACATCGGGAAATAAAAATTTTGTGATCGGCTTAACCGAGTTTGCCATTTTGGTGACTAAGCCGGATTCTTCGGCAATCTTCATTATTCCCAGCCAGAGGGCCATAATACCGATGAGACCTAACGCGATGTTTACGGCAGTTGCGGCGTAATCTATTGCCGCATTTGTAACCTCTTTCATCCTGGCGAAGGAAATTTTCTCCAGAGTTAAATTAGCTTTGTAAGTATTTCCTTCAATTCTACTTCC
>JAKAHQ010000385.1 GCA_021814855.1 Bacteroidota bacterium
CGCCCCGCCTTGAATCATATCAATAACAAAATGGCCGTGATATTTTCCGCTGATGATTTCTTCGCACGCGTCAACAATGGCATTAGCAACAGACTGGGAAAGAAGGTCGAGGTCGAAGTTTGCCTTTGCGGCGGCCATCTTTACAATCGCCAGCGCTTCAATTAACACCGGGTAGAACGATAGCGCGACGCCGCTTATGTTAAAGTTTTCCAATCCGCGCAATGTTTGAACGCCGTAATAAAACTCAAAAGGCACCTCACGGTCGCCCAGCAGATCGTGCTCAACTCTGGTTCTGCCGGATTGATACTGCGCGCCGAGATTTATTACACGTGTGTTCGAGAACTGCATTCTTCTAAAAATTATTTTTGCCATGCGGGAAAAGATTTTTGCCGGCAGCTGTATTTCGATTTTAACAATCTCGTTGAATTTCTCGCTCGTTAACTGCAGAACGGTCGTATCGTGAGTAGCTCTTGCCGATGTTGAATGCGGCGAATCATCTATCAACGCGCCCTCGCCGAGGAAATCCAGCTTCTTAAATATTGTAAGACGCTTCTCTTCCCCGAAGGGAGTTTTTTTGAAAAGCTCAACCTCGCCTTCGTAAATGATATAAAGATTCTTTCGCGGGTTGTTTTCCACAAAGAGTAAAGAATTTTTACCGTAGA
Organism: Bacteroidota bacterium; assembly: GCA_021814855.1. Next base: position 663 of record JAKAHQ010000385.1, read on the forward strand.
AAACGGTTTCAAAATTAGCCGCCAGCAGTTCCCTTTCGTTATCATTTAAGTCCTGGAACAGCTCAACGTTTTTGAGATATGAATTTATTTGAACGCGGTTCATCGATTTTTCCTTGGAGAATAATTTTGCCCGAAAAATTAATCAAGCAAGGATGGTTTATCAAACGCGCGGTGAATAAAAATCCGGTCTCTGTTAACTGAAGACCGGATTCATCAACATCGAATATTATCAACTCATTAAATATCGCCGTTGGCAGCAAGTTCTTTTTCGAGATACATCTCATACGAGCCGAGATCCAAAAATCCGTGGCCGGATAAATTGAACAGAATTGTTTTTGCCTCGCCGGATTCTTTGCATTTAAGCGCTTGAACGATTGCCTCTTTAACCGCGTGAGAACTTTCCGGCGCCGGAACTATGCCTTCCGTCTGCGCAAACATCTGGGCCGCTTCAAACACTTCAAGCTGATGATATGCCTTTGCCGAAATTGCGCCGAGATGATATAGATGGGAAATTGTAGGCGCCATACCGTGGTAACGAAGTCCGCCCGCGTGAATCTTGGGTGGAATAAAATCGTGACCGAGCGTGTACATTTTTATTAACGGAGTCATCCCGGCTTCGTCGCCAAAATCGTATTCAAATTTTCCCTTCGTTAGAGAAGGGCATGACGCCGGTTCTACAGCTATCACTTCGAGATTCTTTTTATCACCCGTAAGTTTATCGCGTAAAAACGGGAAAGACATTCCTGCAAAGTTGCTTCCGCCGCCGGCGCATCCTATAACTATATCGGGATACTCGCCGGCCATTTCCATTTGAAGCTTAGTCTCTTCGCCGATAATTGTTTGATGAAGCATAACATGATTGAGCACGCTGCCAAGACTGTAATTTGTATCGTCCCGTTGAACGGCGATTTCGATTGCTTCACTTATTGCAATTCCGAGCGAGCCCGGCGAATCTGGATCTTTAGCAAGAACATTTCGGCCGGCGTTGGTTAAATCTGTTGGACTTGCATGAACCGTTGCGCCGAAGAGCTTCATAAAAGTTTTGCGATAAGGTTTCTGGTTGTAGCTGACTTTCACCATGAAGATTTCGCATTCCATATCGAAATGTTTGCATGCCATTGCCAAAGCGCTTCCCCACTGTCCCGCTCCGGTTTCGGTTACAAGTTTTTTAATTCCCGCTTTCTTGTTGTAATATGCCTGAGCGTACGATGTGTTTGTTTTGTGACTGCCCGTCGGGTTGGCGCCTTCATACTTAAAATAAATTTTTGCCGGAGTATCCAAAAGATTTTCGAGCATCGCCGCGCGTATTAACGGTGTGGGTCTGCTTATTCTGTAAAGGTCGCGCACTTCATCGGGAATTTCAATAAATCTTTCCTGCGATACTTCCTGCACAATTAAATCCATCGGAAAGATCGCGGATAAATCCTGCGGTCCTACCGGTTGCTTTGTTGCCGGATGAAGCGGCGGATCCATCGGCACAGGCAAATCCGCCTGAATGTTGTAATAATGCGTAGGCATCTTGGATTGTTCGAGATAAATAATTTTGTTGCTGGACATTGTGAACCTCGCTTAGTTTTAGGAATTATTTATTTGATGTTGTGAAATCCATTCTAAATTGTTTCCTTTTCACTTACCAATAAATTGCTGCCAACAATTTATCTTGAAGCTGCGACAACGATAATGGACTATACGGTTCACGGCGGGAAAATAAAAAAGCCGTGAACGGTTCTACCATCCACGGCTCTCTATTAAAATTTATGCAGCTCTAGGATAGCAGAGAATTAATTCTCCACCACCAATAATTGTTCGATATTTTATAAGCCGCTAACATGTTGGTGCAAAGGTATAACCGAAAATTAATTTTGTCAAATATTTTTTTAGCCGGCTAATTTTACCGTACCGGTCCTCTTAAGCACGCCCCAGCCAATCAATGTTCCACGCAGCGCCGCAAGTATCGACTTCATTAATACCCAGAACATTAGCTGACGGTACACGAGTCTCTGAGGAATTAAATACAGCAGCCGTTTTATATTTTCCTTTTCGTAACTAAACGCGAGTAGAGAGGCAAGCAAATCCACAATTGTAAAGACCAAATAAAACAAAAGCGTTTGAAACCATTGGCCTGTTAACAGGGAAAGCAGCATTACCAAATCCACGATAGGAGAAATTACCGGAAGCATAAATTGAAATATCATTGCGTTGGGCATTGCCGCCAGGCCCAAACCTTTATAACTCCAGTTGAATACGGTTTCTTTATGTTTCCATACGCTCTGCATAATTCCGTAAGTCCACCGGAATCTTTGCTTCATAAACATTTTAAGAGATTCGGGAGACTCGGTAAAAGCAATTGCCGTGTGGGAATA
>JAKAHQ010000386.1 GCA_021814855.1 Bacteroidota bacterium
GTGGGGCTTAAACCTCGTGCCGGTTCGAGTCCGGCCTTCGGTACCAGACCTCATTTTGAAATGAGGTCTTTTTATTTCTGCTACAATTTTCTAATCAATCCTTCATGACCGACCTGCTTTTTAATTATTCTTAACCAAAATCGTTATCACGTCGCAGGTATTTTCTTATCCGTTATTTAAACGTGAGTAAAAGTAATTTAATTCATTGTTGTGTAAATTTAGTTGTGAGTTTTATCATTATAAGAAAATTTGATTGTGACAGCAGATAATTTTATTTCAGGTATTTATAATTATTGCGACCGTTGGTGCGAGAGATGTATATTCACGCGAAGTTGCGCAGTATTTGATCAGACCGAAAAAATGATTGATGGTGAAGGCGGCAACGACCTTGAGACATTTTTCGAAAAGCTGAAAGATATTCTTGAAAAGACCCATAAAATTCTGGATGAAAAATTAAAGGAGATATATCCGGAAGGTATTCCAAACGAGATATCGGAAGAATATGAACTTAAAAATGCTGAGATTGAGAAAAAAATTGACGGACATGCGCTTTATCAATCCGCAAAGGAATATTCAAGTTTGGTTCGCAGGTGGTTTGAGGAGAATGAAAAAATACTATCGCTTAGACATGATGATTATAATTCAAAATCTTCCGAATTGGGGGAAGCTGTTCGCCCGAAAAAGAATGAATTATTATCTGAAGTAGTTGAAATAATTTTATTTTACCAGTACTTCATCGAGGTCAAAATAAAACGGGCTCTGTTCGATAAATATGAATACGAAGAGGATAATGAAGATTACCTTGAGAATATTCTTACAACTCAAAAGCTGATACTCTTAGCCGTTACCAGGTCGCTGGCTTCCTGGGAAATTTTGTATGACCAGATGAAACATCAAAACAATAGTCTTGCAATAATGCTTCACCTCGACAAAATAAAAAGGGGAGCGGAGTCAATTTTTCCGCAAGCCCAGAGTTTTAAGCGACCTTACTTTGATTGAAGCCCGGACCAAAGTAATCCCCCAAAGTTCTAAACGTTTTTGTACTACCAGAGTCATTTAATTATCTTTGCAACTAAAATTTATATTGTCTAATAATCATCAAAGAAAAATGGAAGAGAATAACAACGTAACAAACAAGCCGAAGAATTTTATTTATGAATTGATCGACGAGGATATTAAGAACAATCGATGGGATGGAAAAACTATCCACACGCGGTTTACTCCTGAACCGAACGGTTACCTGCATATCGGCCACGCTAAATCTATTTGTCTTAATTACGGCATTGCCAGGGATTACAAAGGAAAATTTAATTTAAGATTCGACGATACCAATCCGAGCAAGGAAGAACAGGAATATGTTGATTCTATAATAGAAGATGTTAAATGGCTCGGCGGAAATTTTGAAGATAGAATTTTATACGGGTCGGATTATTTTGAGCAAATGTATAAATGGGCTGTTGAATTGATCAAAAGAGGCAAAGCTTATGTCTGCGATTTAAGCGGTGAGGAAATTCGGAAATCCAGGGGAACGTTAACCGAAGCGGGTATTGATAGTCCTTACAGAAATAGAAGCGTGGAAGAAAATCTTGATCTTTTAAATAGAATGCGGAACGGCGAATTTCAAAACGGAGAGAAGACCCTTCGAGCAAAAATAGATATGGCTTCGCCAAACATCAATCTCCGTGATCCGATTATGTATAGAATCGTTCACGAAGAACATCATAGGCAGGGAAACAAGTGGTGCATTTATCCTACATATGATTGGGCTCACGGTTTGGAAGATTCAATCGAAGGAATAACTCATTCTATTTGCACATTGGAATTTGAAAACCACAGACCGCTGTATGATTGGTTTCTTAATGAACTTGGTATTTATCATCCGCAGCAAATTGAATTTGCCAGGCTGAATCTAACATACACCGTAATGAGTAAACGTAGACTTCTGCAGCTTGTACAGGAAAAGTATGTTGACGGCTGGGACGATCCTCGGATGCCGACTGTATCCGGTTTTAGAAGAAGGGGATATACGCCGCAGTCAATTCAAAACTTTGCGGAGATAATTGGCGTTGCCAAACGAGACGCGCTTACGGACATAGCTTTGCTTGAATTTGCAATTAGAGACGATTTGAATAAACATGCGCAAAGAGCGATGGCGGTTTTGCATCCGTTAAAGGTGGTAATAACAAATTATCCTGATACAACGGAAGAACTCGATGGAATTAATAATCCGGAAGACCCTTCTATGGGATCGCGAAAAATTCCTTTCGGAAAAGAGATTTATATTGAGCAGTCCGACTTTATGGAGGTACCGCCGAAAGGTTATCATAGATTATTCCCCGGAAGCGAAGTAAGACTGCGTTACGCTTACATCATTAAATGTGAAGAAGCTATTAAGAACAACAAGGGCGAAGTAGTTGAGCTGCGTTGTACTTATGACCCTGATACGAGAAGCGGCACCGGCACAAGCACAAAAAAAGTGAAGGGAACAATTGACTGGGTTTCTGCTGAACACGCGGTTGACGCCGAGATTCGATTGTATGATAGACTGTTTACGGTGGAAAATCCCGGTGCCGAGGAAAACTGGCTCGACTTGATTAATCCCAATTCGCTTGAAGTAATTCAAGCGGCAAAGGTAGAACCGTTTCTAAATGATTCGAAACCAGGCGATAAGTTTCAATTTGAACGCAATGGTTATTTTTGCGTGGATACAAAATACACCACCAAAGATAAGTTGGTGTTTAACAGAACCGTTACGCTTAAAGACAGTTGGGCAAAGGCAAAATAGTCGATATAATTTATTAATTATTTTTTCAGTGTACGGAGTCCCATACTGCCAAGCTTTAGGCATGTTAGTATTTTATATTCTTTTTTTATATGTAGTTTGGAAAGAGAATAACGAATATCGATTGACGAATTTTGGACCCGGAAATTTCGTCCCGTCAATTTCATATCAAATTGTTTCCGTAATTATTGAGATCATTTCTATTTCCTAACTTCATCCCAAGAATATAGTATGTACTTTTA
>JAKAHQ010000387.1 GCA_021814855.1 Bacteroidota bacterium
ATGGTTGCTCAAAACAAGAAAAGAAAGAACATTATCTGGCAAAAGTGAATGACGCGGTTTTGACGGAAGAGCAGGTTAATTCCGCATTAAGCGAAGAACAGAATAAAGGAAAGTATCGTTCTGAAATTATTAATGATTGGATTGAGAACCAGATTTTACTTCAAGAAGCAGAGAAAAACGGGATTTTGAAGGAAGAAAAATTTAATTCCATCATTGAACAAAGCAAACAGCATCTTGCGGCTGCGTTGTTGATTGAGAAAGTGTTAAATGAAAATAAATTTGAGGTAAATGACGAAGAAATTAGTAAGTATTTTGAAGCAAACAAAGACGAGTTTAAATTACCGGACGATGCTTACAGAATTAATATAATTAGATTCAGCGATTTTGATAAGGCTATAAAATTCAGACAAACATTGATGGTAACAGGTTGGAATCGGACCATAAATGCATACCGCGGAGATAAAACAATTTTAGGCACAGAAACATCAAAACTGTTGTATAAGTATCAAATTCAGCCAGTAGCTTTACTAAGGATAATATCAAATTTGCAACCGGGTGAAGTAAGTATTGTAGTTGAAACCGAACCTATGAAATTTGCGGTTGTCCAGCTTCTGGAAGTTTTAAATAGAAATACCGTCCCTCCGCTTAACGATATAAAAATGCAAGTGAGCGAGAGACTGTTAGTTGCAAAAAGAAAAGATTTTTTAAGAAGTTATATAGATAAATTAATAACCGATCATAATTTGGAAATTGTGAGGTATTCCGAATGAAAAAAATAGTAATCGTATTATTGTTAATGGTTTGTTCTTTGCATGCCCAGGAAGTCTTAGATAAAATTGCAGCTGTAGTTGATGATGAAATCATTTTGAAATCAGAATTGGATTTTCGTGTTAACGTTGAAGCTGCTCAAAGAAATATTAGCCCGACAGATACAACTTTAAGAAGAGCTGTGCTTAATTCAATGATTGAAGAAAAACTTCTCTACGCCCAAGCACAGTTGGATTCAATAACCGTCAGCGATGACCAGGTAAAACAAACATTGGATAACCAGATAAATTATTTTATAAATCAATACGGATCCAAAGAGCGTCTAGAGCAGGTTTACGGGATGCCGGTTGAAAAAATTAGAAGATCGCTCGAGGACGATACAAAGAAAAGTCTGATGGCACAGATGCTTCAGCAAAAAAAATTCGGGCAGGTAGATGCTTCACGCAAAGAAGTGGAAGATTTCTATGATAAGTATAAGGATTCACTCGGTGTTGTCAATGAGAAGTTTCATATAGCGCATATTTTCCAAAATCCTAAAACGGGAGAGCGTGTAAAAAAGAAAGCACACGATTTTGCAGAGGCGCTTTTAGATTCGTTGAAACACGGAGCCGATTTCGCAACGTTAGCAAAAAAGTATTCAGACGATCCAGGCAGTGCGGCAAATGGCGGTGATCTTGGTTCTGTAAAAAGAGGTGTATTCTATCCCGAATTTGAAGCTGTGGCATTTTCGTTGAAGCCCGGTGAAATTTCCGGTGTTGTAGAATCTCCTGTCGGCTATCACATTATTCAGTTACTCGATCGCAAGGGAGAATCAATTCATTGCCGTCATATATTAATTAAAATTAAGAGCGACGATGAAGCCGATTTAAAATGTATCGAATTGCTTTCCGATATTCGCGATAGTATTATTCAAGGTAAAAATACTTTTGCTTATTATGCTGAGAAATACAGCGACGATAAAGAAAACGCTAAACTTGGCGGAGATTTGGGATCTTTTGAAGCCAGCCAGCTGGACAAAACTCTTTTGGATGTTCTTTATAAAATGAAAGACGGTGATATTAGTTATCCTAAACGCCTTGACATCGATAAAGACGCCTACGGGTATCATATTGTAAAACTCATTAAGAGGATACCGCAGCATAAAGCTAGCCTTGATACCGATTACCCGGAGATTAAGCGCTTAGCGGAAATTTATAAAAAACAAAAACTTTACTCTGAGTGGCTTGCCCAAGTAAAGAAAAAAATTTATTGGCAGATTCGTCTATAACTGTCAAGTCGTTATTAAGAAACCCGACTAAAACTAAGGTAGAAAATTGACTGAAAAAAATTCTCGTGATGATATTGAAGCTGTTGAAAAACTTGCCGAATCTGTTAAGCTAATTAAACACGAAATCGCTAAAGTTATAATCGGCCAGGATCAAATTGTAAATGATCTTTTGGTGAGCCTTCTTGCTAGAGGTCATTGTTTACTTGTGGGTGTTCCGGGTTTAGCAAAAACTCTTTTAATTAAAACTCTTGCCGAAGTACTGGATCTTAATTTTAATCGAATTCAATTTACACCGGATTTAATGCCTAGCGATATTACAGGCACTGAGATCATCGATGAGGATTCGGTGACAAAAAAGAGAATTTTTAGATTCATCAATGGACCGGTATTCGCAAACATTATCCTGGCAGATGAAATAAATAGAACTCCGCCTAAGACTCAATCTGCATTGTTGGAAGCAATGCAGGAACACAAAGTTACCGCTGCAGGTGTAACACACACATTGGAAGAACCGTTCTTCGTGCTGGCAACTCAAAACCCGATTGAGCAGGAAGGAACCTATCCTTTGCCCGAAGCCCAGCTTGACCGTTTTATGTTTAATCTTTGGTTGGATTACCCAAATTTTAAACAAGAAGTTGAAATCATTAAATCTACTACAAGCGATTATCAGCCCGAACTTAAAAAAGTTATTGGCGCCGCTGAATTGGCTCTGCGCGCCATAGGCGTGAACGCTTCCGTCTCCACTGTTCAGCAGAATCTGCTCGACGGTGGGCGCCGGCATGATTTGATATAACACACGAGTGAATATGATCAGCAAACAATTCCCGGAAGGATTCCTGTGGGGTGCCTCTACTGCGGCATACCAGGTGGAAGGTGCGTGGAACGAGGATGGCAAGGGCGAGAGCGTGTGGGATCACTTCACACACACCCCTGGCCGCATCGCGCACGGCGACACCGGCGACATCGCCTGCGATC
>JAKAHQ010000388.1 GCA_021814855.1 Bacteroidota bacterium
AATTATTACCGCAGCAGACACAGGCGGCAATGTAGGTAGGAAAATTATTTTCGTAACAAACTCGGGCGAGATTTATTTAAATCGATTAAAATCCAATGAAAAAAATTAGAGTCCTGATAGTCGATGATTCTGCCGTAGTACGGCAGACACTTGCGGAACTGCTCTCTTCGGATCCGACAATTGAAGTAATGGCTTTGGCTTCCGATCCGTACGTGGCTGTCAATAAAATTAAAGATGAAGTTCCCGATGTAATAACGCTCGACATCGAAATGCCCAATATGGACGGGCTTACTTTTTTGCAGAAGATAATGTTGCAGCACCCGATCCCGGTTGTAATATGTTCAAGTCTTGCCGGTCATGGTTCCGATACAGCGTTAAAAGCTCTCGAATATGGGGCTGTAGATATAATAACCAAACCCAAAATCGGTACCAAGCAGTTTCTAGAAGAATCAAAAATTCATATCTGCGATGTTGTTAAAGCAGCGTCAATGGTAAATTTGAAAAAGAAAACTTCGAACCAAATTAGCGTTGAACCTAAACTTTCTGCAGACGCTGTTATAGCAAGACCGAATAACAAAGCAATGATTCAGACGACCGAAAAAGTTGTAGTTGTAGGAGCTTCTACAGGCGGAACTGAAGCGTTAAAAATATTTTTAGAGTCTTTCCCGGCAGATTCTCCAGGCATTGCAATAGTGCAGCACATGCCCGAAAATTTTACAACCGCATTTTCAAGACGACTCGATGGTCTTTGCAAGATTACGGTTAAAGAAGCCGCCGACGGGGATACTCTAATAAGGGGAAGAGCTTTAATCGCACCGGGTAACCATCACATGCTGCTTAAAAGAAGCGGCGCTCGGTATTATGTTGAAATTAAAGAAGGACCGTTGGTAAGCCGGCATCGGCCTTCGGTTGATGTGCTTTTCAGATCTGCGGCAAGGTATGCCGGTAAAAATGCCGTGGGAATTATTATGACCGGTATGGGAGACGACGGCGCAAAAGGAATGAAGGAATTGAAAGAAGCCGGAGCTTATACAATTGCACAGGACGAAAAAACGTGTGTTGTATTCGGTATGCCCAATGAGGCAATAAAATTGGGCTGTGTGGATTCAATTCTTCCTATCCAAAATATTGCCGGAAAAGTTTTAACTCACAGTCTCTAAATTAGATGGGACGAATATTGAGTGAAAAAAAATTTGTTCGGACTTACAACAGAACGTTAAGAGAATTAATCTAATTACGAAACAACACTTTTAATTGTATGGAAAATTTAAGTGGAAAGCGGATAGACTATTGCAAGAAATTTTTTCCTAATAGAATTAAGCGGAAATTAAAGAATGTTGGAAAGGAAAAGCATAACTAAAATTTTTATAAGACAAGGAACAATATGAAATCATTAGTCGTAGAAGACGATTTTGTAAGCCGCATTGTATTGCAGAAAATGTTATCGGCTTACGGACCGTGCGATGTTGCCGTTAACGGAAGGGAAGCAATCGAAGCGTATTCATTGGCGCTTAACGACGGTAATCCGTATGAATTAATTTGTTTGGATATAATGATGCCGGAAATGGACGGTAAGGAGGCGCTAAAGAAAATACGGCAGCTTGAAAAAGAATTGGGCATTCATCCCGTAAACGAGGTGAAAATTTTTATGATTACAGCTTTGGATACGCCTAAAGATGTAGTAGATGCTTATTATCAGGGCGGCTGCACTGCTTACCTTGTAAAGCCGATTGAAAAAATACATGTGGCCAAAGCCCTCAGAGAAGCGACACTGATATAAAATTAATATTTTTGAATGGAATTTTTCCATAACAGAAATCGTTTCGATTTGAAAAATTTAGTTTTAGAATTGAATAGTCCCCGCTTATAAGTCTTACGTCCAAATTTGAAATTGGCTGCCGGATAATTCGCCCCATACAATTCGCTGAAAAATTTTCCTAAAAATATTACTTTTGAAGTAGGATTATCATCTTGGTAACCGGCATATCTTTATTAAGTAAGAAACAACATATCAATTAAAGGCGGTGAACTTGACTAACAAAGTAGTAACCTTCGGCGAAATTATGTTGCGTCTATCGACGCATGGATTCAATCGATTTGTGCAATCAAAAGAATTTGAAGCAACGTACGGCGGCGGTGAAGCGAATGTGGCCGTGTCGCTTGCAAACTACGGACTTTCATCATATTATGTTACAAAATTGCCCAAGCATGAAATAGGCCAAGCTGCGGTAAATTACTTAAGGCAATTCGGCGTGAACGATGATTTCATAGTTAGAGGAGGAGAGAGAGTTGGAATTTATTTTCTTGAAACAGGCGCGAGCCAAAGATCTTCCAAAGTAATTTATGATCGCGCGAACTCAGCCGTATCCCAATTGCAAAAAAATGAAATCGATTGGGAAAAAATTTTTGAAAACGCTTCATGGTTTCACTGGACGGGAATTACGCCGGCGTTGGGTAAAAATGTTGCCGAAGTTTTATATGAGGCATGTCAAACAGCCAAAAGAAAAAATATTGTAGTCAGCTGCGATTTGAATTTTAGAGCGAAACTTTGGAGCGAAGCCGAAGCTCAACGCGTGATGATTCCTCTTATGGAATTTGTTGATGTTTGTATAGCCAACGAAGAAGACGCCGAAAAGAGTTTGGGTATGAAGCCGGAGGAATCGGATTTTGAGATCGGCAAATTAAACCAGGCCGGTTACATCAGATTAGCCGAAAATTTGAAACGAAAATTTTCGTTCTCCGCTGTAGCAATTACTTTGAGAGAGAGTTTCTCAGCGTCAAAGAATGGTTGGAGCGCGTTAATGGTTGACGATAAAGACTGTAAGCCGGCTTACCGTTCCCGACGATATGAAATTGACGTGGTTGATCGGGTTGGCGCAGGAGATTCATTTGCCGGCGGTTTAATTTACGGCCTTTTAAAAAAATCGAATACAAAAGATGCCCTGGAATTTGCAGTTGCTGCATCCTGCCTTAAACATTCTGTGCCAGGAGATTTAAACTTAGT
>JAKAHQ010000389.1 GCA_021814855.1 Bacteroidota bacterium
TATTAAAATGATTGGTATAAATAATTGCTTAATATTTTTCATATAGTAATTCCGTTGCCATTTGATAAATTAATTCGAACATAAAACTTTAAGCAGATGAATTTCTCAATAGCCGGCCTCAACAATTCAACTCAATTCCATTTCAACACTTGAATTCATAGTATAAAATTTTCGATCCCCAATTTTAATTATGATTACCAAACAACTTAATCATTTTATTTGCATCAATTTTTCTTTTCGCTTTTTTCTTCAGCTTTAATCGCGTCATCTACAATCTTGGCCATAATTCCGTAACCGTCGCCGTTAGGATGAATCCCGTCGACGAAGTAAGAGCTGTCGTTTATCATTGCCGTATTGAAATCAATCAGAAGTGTATTGAATTTATTTTTAATTGAATCAATCATCGGGATTATCTGATCATGTATGATTGAATTAGTAATACCGTATCCATCTTTAAATACAGGCGGGGGCAAACAAACAAAAATTTTCGGGTTCCTATCATTCTCTCTGAACGCTTCAATCATATCGGAATAATCTTTAAAAAACTCATCCTTATATTTCCAGTTCTGTGGTTTACTGTCGTTTGTACCGAGCATTAGAATTATAATATCCGGATTAAATTCTTTTGCTTCGGCAAAAAATTTTTCATTCCAGTAGGGGAAGTCACCTTTTTTTAGCATGGTTCTGCCGCCCAAACCAAAATTCCTAACATCGTAATGGCTGCCAAGCAAAGCGCCTAGTTGAGCGGGATACGCCTTCTCTCCCCAGCCGGCGCCTTCGGTTATACTATTACCGACGCATGCGACTTTAATTTTTGTTTTTTCTTGAGCGTTAATCATTAAGGTACCAAATAATATAACCAACACAGAAATTTTCAACACTGTTTTCATCTTCATCTCTCACTTTTAAATTATTTCATTAGAAGCATTTTTTTTATCTGAACGAATTCCCCAGCAGACAATCTATAAAAGTACACACCGCTTGATAGATGGGCAGCATTGAATTCTACTTTATAGGAACCGGCGGATTCAGTTGTGTTGACCAATGTTGAAACTTCTCTTCCAAGAATATCATAAATTTTTAAAGTAACTAAAGCTGTCTTGGGAAGATTATAACTTATAACCGTTGAAGGATTAAACGGGTTGGGATAATTTTGAGCGAGTGAAAATTCTGCCGGAATTGTATTAGTGTTTTCAACATCTGTAACTAAGTTTGTTGGAACCGACAAATAATCAAACTGCATCCATCCCCAGAACATTACTACCTGAATTGTATTTGTGCCTTTAACCAAGTTTACATTAAGTGTTTTTTCATACCAATTTGTAGTTGTTGCGGCGGTAAATTCCAGGGTATCGGTTCTAACGCCGTTAACATTTATAAATTGAGATTTAGGTGAGGCATAAGAAAGTTTGTATCCAAAAATCACATTATAATTTCCGGCATCTGCCAGGTTATTAAATGTCCACGTAATAGTGGCGGTTGTATCGTTCGTTTGACAATCAACGTATGAACCGTTGCTGGCGCTTTTATCTGCCTTAACAGTTATGCCGGCGCCTTTAAGTGTCGCTTTCTCGGCTTCAAGCCTCGTCATTGGAGGTGTGCCTACAGTTATTTGAATTGAAGAAGAAGTTTGTTTATGACCAATACTATTTGTCGCAACCGCTGTTATTTTATAAAGTCCGGCGCTTGAGGGTTTCCAAACAAAAGTATATGGAGCTGCATTTGTTTCTCCAATTTTAATTGTATCGGAAACAAAAAATTCTACGGATGCAATACTGGAACTATCATCCGTGACTGAGACTTCAATTGGGATGTCCGAATTTTCCGGGAAAGTGCTGCCGTCTTTAGGACTAGTTATACTTATAACCGGCCAATCGCCTCCGGTACCTATTAAGTCAACATCTTGCCGATGAGCATCCCAAAGCGATTGCATACCGGTAAGCATATCCGCATGAGTTGAAAAATTTACATCCGTCCACGACCACGCAAGAGCACCGGCGTAACCGTTTTGAAAAAGAGTCTCATACAATTGTGATTTTATCACTCCGTCTGTATTCTGCACAGCAAATTCACCTACAACTAAAGGTTTGCTAAGCGCCCAATGATCCGCTGTGTGAGTAATTGGCGATACGGCTGGCCCATTTTGACTGTAATAATGAACGGAATAAAAATCCAATGTTCCTAAAGTATCGCCGCCCGCAGCAATTAGTCTATCGTCTGTGTAATAATTGTGATTTGACGAAGCTAATTTATGCAGGATAGGAACAATTTGGGCTGCAGTTAAATTCGCATCGTATTTTTTATTGAACCAGTTTTCCAAATCATACTTTTGTGTACCGCTCATCGAGGCAAGATTGGGCATTTGACCCGGCAACACCTTGGCAATAACGTCTGTCAATGTTGCCATAGTTACAGCACCATTGGTTACTCTCGCATTCGGATCAACTTTGTGAATTGCACCGGCGCACAAGTTTACAAAACGTTGAATTGCCGACATCGGCACACGTCTGTTAGTCCAACCGTATTCTGTACTCATTCCTTCAGGTTCATTAAAGATTTCCCAGGCCACAATGGCGGGATGTCCTTTAAGAGCCTGTACCATCGGAATAAGACAATTCCGGATGTAAGAATTAGTGTACGAAGTATCAGTTAAGAGCAGAGTATTTCTATCCAACACCGCCGTAGATAAATCATTATTCAACATTCCGAAAGACCATAAACAAAGGTCCACACTTATTTCGCGGTCCCACGCCATATCTAAAACTTTTTTAATATCCGCAATGGTTGTAGATCCCGGACCTGTAACAAAATTATTCGCATCAAAAATTGGTGTAACAGTTCCGTTAACATGGAGCCACCATCTCATAACATTTCCGCCGTGTTGATGCATTTGCAGCATAACATCGCCGATTGTAGTGGTGTCTGTATGTCCGGTTCCGATATCCGACGCATAATTAACCCACGCTAAGTTGGCCCCGCTTAAGAAAAGATTTTGATTGTTAT
>JAKAHQ010000390.1 GCA_021814855.1 Bacteroidota bacterium
GGGGTCGTTCTGGCTGTCGCTGGCCGCCACCGCGATCGGCATCTGGGGTGCGACCGTCACGGAGCAGGTGCTTGCCGTCCCGGTGTCGCTCCTCGCCCTCGCCTGGTGGCGGGGGCCCAGGTTCCAGACCCGTCAGCTCGTTCTGGTCGGCGTCATCGCAGGCGTGGCCCTCGGCGCCTTCGAGCTCTGGAGGCGAAGTCTCCCCTTCTCGGATCCGCCTGTGCTCACCCTGGAGCCGCTTGTCGGAGTCCGTCACCTCTCCGAGGCGTACCTGGCGCTCGCGCTCTTCGTCTCACCTGCCGTCCTGCTCGCTGCGACCAGGGCCTGGAGGGCGGTCTGGCAGGAGAGATGGCTCGGTCTGGTCACGGCTGCCGTGGCCATGCTCGGTACCACCCTATCGCCCTACCTGCTTTTCTGGCAAACCACGGAAGAAGTTGAGGACGGTAAAACCTTGCGCCAGCTTAATAAAGAATCAAAAGGCGTTTGCGGATAGTTTTAAGAAAAAAGTAATCAATAGTTTACTCGCTATGCCGCACGGTGTTGTCTCTATGAACCCCACAATTCCCGGTTTAGTTGAAACATCAACGAATCTTGCTACAGTTAATATGAGCTCAACCGATTTGAAAATTGGAACAAGCCAGAGAAGTTCTATTGAAAATGCAAAGAAGAATATTGGCCGTGCTGTTCAATCTGTTTTCAATTTAGTCGAAGCAAAAGTTTTGGTTACAGATGGTTACCCGGGATGGCAGCCCAATATCGATTCTAACATTCTTAAGCTTGCTAAATCAGTATTCATAGAGCTTTTCAATAAAGAACCTGAAATTAAAGCTGTTCATGCGGGATTGGAATGTGGAATCCTTGGCGATAAATTCCCCGGTCTAGATATGATTTCGTTTGGACCTACAATAGAAGGAGCTCATTCCCCGGATGAAAGAGTTAAAATTGATGATGTGAACAAATTCTACAAATTATTAAAAGCTATACTTTCTGAACTTGCTTTAAAAAAATAGATGATTTGAAAAAGGTATAGAGATATTTTTGATCGAAATAATCTATTCACAAAATATAAACCTGCCATGAAAAAGAATTATAAACTTTATGATGTTCCCCGCATCGACTCAATTCAGGATATGGTTGTTAAATCTGCTCAAAGGTATGGGCCTAAATTAGCACTTGAAGATTTAAACGATACTCCGATTGGAAAATTAACATTTCGTGAATTGCTGGATAAAATTTTGTTGTTCGGATCTGCTTTAAAAGAACTCGGAATTAAGGAAAGAACACATGTGGCTTTGATCGGTGAGAATAGAGCTCAGTGGTCGATAAGTTATTTAACACTTATGTGTTTTAATTGTGTCGTTGTTCCTATCGATAAAAATCTGACTTCGAATGAAGTGATAAATATAATTCATGAATCCGATGCAGAAGCTATAATATTTTCGGGAAGTTATGCCGGAATGATAGCCGAAAGTAAAAATTCTTTAAAGAAATTGAAAAATTTTATCTGCATGGATAAGACTGGTGAAGAAAAAGACTTTCGTTATATGGTTGATCTGATAAACAAAGCAAAACCAATAAGCGAGAGTCAGCTTCCAATTATAAACTCTGGTGATTTGGCAGAAATAATTTTTACTTCCGGATCTCTGGGCAGGGCAAAGGGTGTAATGCTTTCGCAAAAAAATCTAGCTTCAAATCTTGTTGCAATGGTAAGCATGTTGTTAATTACTGAAAGTGATAGATTCTTATCGGTTCTTCCAATTCATCACACATATGAATGTACCTGCGGTATGCTGTGCCCTCTTTATTGCGGTGCTTCAGTTCATTATGCCCGATCGCTTAAAACTGTTGTGGATGATCTTCAAAAAGTAAAAGCTACGGTTCTACTTGCAGTTCCGTTGCTTTATGATAAAATGTTCAAAAGAATTATGAGCGGAATTCGCGAGGACAAATTAAAATCATTTATAGTTCCGCCTCTTGTTAAACTTTCAAATTTAGTTGCGCTTGTCGGTTTTAAAGAGTTCAAAAAAACATTGTTTCATGAACTTCATTCAAAATTTGGAGGATCAATTCGTGTTTTCATTGCCGGTGGTGCTGCGCCGGACCCAATGGTTGCAAAAGGACTTAGAGAATTTGGATTTAATTTTGTTCAGGGTTATGGTTTAACTGAAACTTCACCAATTTTAACTCTTAATCGTTTGGACGGCTTTAAAGATAATGCTGCGGGATTGCCTCTGCCCGGTGTTGAATTGAAAATTAGTTATCCGGATGAAAATGGCAGCGGTGAAATTTGGGTTAAAGGACCAAATGTTATGCTTGGATATTACAAAAATGAAAAAGCAACAGACGATGCGTTCCTCAATAACTGGTTTAAGACTGGCGACATTGGATTTATTGATGATGATGGATTTCTTCATATTAATGGAAGGAAGAAAAATGTTATAATTTCAAAAAGCGGTAAGAATGTCTTCCCAGAAGAAATTGAAGATGTTTTAGTCCGCAGTCCTTTCATACTTGAATGCCTGGTCTTCGGTGAAGAAGACGCAAAGCAGGGGGAAATAATTAGTGCCCAGATTGTTGTAGATGCAGAAGCATTTATATCGATGTCTGAATCAGAACAAATTCAGATAACTGAAGATTTAATACATAAAAAAATCAATGAAGAGATTGAAAAAACTAACAAGGAATTGACATCTTATAAACAAATAAAAAAATTCTACTTGCGAGAAAAAGAATTTGAAAAAACTACAACTCAAAAAATAAAGAGGTATCTCGTTCAAAGTGGTAATTAGTATTGCACTTTCTAAATTGAAATGCTATTGTTGTTATAGAATATGAAAGTTTGTAAATAATTTACTCAATTATTTATTTATCTGAGGAAAATCATGCACTTTCAGTCTTCTTTATTATTTGGAACTTTGTGTTTGTCTTTCATTATGACTCATCTAATTAATAGTTTTTTACAGACCTTTTGCAACCTAAATATTATATTTTTTTTTGAAGA
>JAKAHQ010000391.1 GCA_021814855.1 Bacteroidota bacterium
ATAAACAATAATTTGGAATGTGCCAAATTGAAAGCGGTTAGGTCTCCAACCAAACACTCCGCTATTAGAAATTAATATAGCACTGCTCGGGAAGACGGATGTTGTAAAATATTTCACCGTATCTCCATCTGGGTCTGTAGCTCTATAAAAAGAGACGAACATTAATCCAGCATTGACTGTTGTATCGTTCATTTCTTTTACAAATACCGGCGCGTGGTTTAATCTAAAGTTTGCAAGTAAGTCTCGGCTAAATGTAAAAACAAATCGATAAACTGAATCGGTTGAGACAACAATTCCGTTCTCTGTCCAATTTTTAAATCGGTATCCCATATTGGGTATAGCTTTGACAATTGCAGTATCTCCAATTCTGTTTACGCTAACTTCCCCGCCAATATTATGGGATACTGCAATATGAGGCGTTCCATTACCCCAATCGTCCCAATGATAATCTGTTGTTATTACAGCCCGCTTAGAATAAGTTGTTAGCTTTCCATCACTAGCGGCAATTATTAGTTCATACATACCCCGTTGCGCATTAAATGGGCGCCAAGAAAAAACTCCAGTCTTTGGTAAAAATGTAGCATTGGCTGGCAAAATTGATTTTGCCGAATAGGTAATCGAGTCTCCATCGGGATCGAACGCGTTATACTGAAAAAGCAATGTCTTGCCAGCAAGAATGAATGTATCCGGCATCTCCTTTACAAACACTGGCGCGTGGTTTTCCTTTGTGTTGTTAACGTTTGCGTTTTGGGCAATTACTAATGAGTAGGTGAGAAAAAAAACTAAGCTAAACTGTAGAGTGGGTTTCATTTTTCCCCGTGGTTTTATTGTACAGCAATATTTACTATGTCTAAATAAACCTCTTTCGCTCTCATAATCAAGCCAATTTGCAAACACTAAAGAGACAAATACTCTTGATCCTTGTCCGCCATCTTTGTGGCGGATTACTCTTGTTCTTGATCGTGATCTTCTTTTGTTTCTGCGGAGGTCGGTTTTGAACACGCCCCGCCACTCCCTATTTTTACTCAATAAAAATTTGAGTTGGCGAAAATGAGCAAATCCTTTCTAAAGAAATATCCTATCATAGATTATTTTGCAATCGCCGTGGGCTCCGCGTTAATGGCAATAGGCATTGGCGTTTTTCTTGTTGATGCAAAAGTAGTTCCCGGCGGCGTGAGCGGACTTGCAATGGCAATGCACTATTTATCCGGCAATAAAATTTCTGTGGGACTATTAATCTGGGCGCTAAATATTCCTCTTTTTTTGTGGGGAATGAAAGAACTGGGCAAAGAATTTGGCATAAGAACTTTTGTTGGTTTTTCCCTTAACTCTTTTTTTATTGATCTCTTCCGCGGAGACATTCCCGGCTTTGACTACTTGAAGCTGCAAAACTCCGCAACCGTTCAAGACTTATATAAGAATGATTTCTTATTCATGGTTCTTATCGGTTCGGTTCTTCTTGGTGTTGGACTCGGCATCATTTTCAAGTTCAAGGGCACAACCGCCGGCTCTGATATTGTTGCGTCAATTATGCACAAGCGGTATGGTATAAAACCCGGGCAATCAATCATGATAATTGATTTCTTCGTAATCGCGCTCGCCGGAATGATAATCGAACTGAAAGATTTATCGCCGGATAAACCAGCGCTTTCTCTTACATTCTATGCAATTTTTCTGCTTTTCATTTCATCACGATTGATTGATATAATAATAGATGGCTTTGATTACGCGCGCGCTGCCTATGTAATCTCTGATAAGTATGAAGAAATATCTGAAGCGATTTTAACTAAGATGGAGCGCGGTGTTACCGCTGTTGATACGCGCGGCGTTTATAAAAACATTGAGCGGGAAATGCTTCTTACGGTTGTTCCCCTTCGGGAAGTATCACGATTGGTTGAAATTGTAAAGGAGGTTGATCCGCACGCGTTTGTAATTGTCTATAATGTTCACGAAGTTCTAGGCGAAGGATTTAGGAGAAGAATTTAATTCTCCGCGACCTTTGCGAATACTTTGCGCTCTCTGCGTTTTATCTTTCGGGAAATATAAATGAATAATAACATGAACACTGTTCACGATCCAAACAAAATCCGCGAACTGGCAAACGGTTTCCAGCTAAGCAGAATAATACTAACAGCAATTGAGCTTGATGTTTTCTCAATTCTTGATAAACATTTGCTGCCCTCTTCCGAAGTGGCAAAACAAATTGGCGCAGATGCACGCGGAACAGACCGTTTGATGGACGCTCTAGTTTCTCTTGGGTTCTTAAACAAGACACGCGAAAAATTCTATAACACCGATGCCGCTTCGTTATATCTCGTTAAAGGTAAACCGGAATTTATGGGCGGACTTTTTCACACCAACGAACTTTGGAAATCTTGGGGAACATTAACTAACGCAGTCCGCAAAGGAACTTCCGTTTATGCAGATGATGTTTCAGAAAGTGACTGGACGGAATCGTTTATTGCGGCAATGCATTACCGTGCTGCTAAAGAAGCAAAAATTCTTGCTATGATGATTAATCTAAACTCCGCAAAGAAAATATTGGATATAGGAGGCGGCTCCGGTGCTTTCTCAATGGGAATGATTGAAAACAACCCCGAACTGAAAGCCGTTATTTTTGATTTGCCAAACGTAATTCCGTTGACTAAAAAATATGTTGAAACATTCCAGTACAAAGAAAGCATCAGTTATATAGAGGGAAATTATTTGACGGACACATTCGGAATTGGCTATGATTTGATTTTGCTTTCTGCAATTGTCCATATTAACAGTGCTGAACAGAACAAAGAATTAATTAGTAAATGCTGCAACGCTCTCAATAACAGCGGACAAATTGTAATTAAAGATTGGGTGATGAGTGAAGCGCGCACAGAACCAACTGGCGGGGCGTTATTTGCACTAAATATGCTTGTCGGCACCGAATGCGGCGATACTTATACGGAAAAAGAAATGCGTGAGTGGTTTACAAAAGTTGGCATTTCCCAAATTGAAAGA
>JAKAHQ010000392.1 GCA_021814855.1 Bacteroidota bacterium
CTGCCCGAGCGGCCCGAACCGCTCCAGGGCGCCGGGACGGCCGGAGGGAAGCTGTTCGCAACCTACCTCAAGGACGTCGCGACGCTGGCCGAGGTCCGGTCCCTCAGCGGCGCGCTCGAGAACACGGCGCGCATGCGCCTGGTGCGGCGCGACATCGCGCGCGTCAAGAGCCTGTTGCCGAAGAAGCCCAAGCTAAATCAACTGAGACAGAAGAATAATTAATTTGAAGTAACGGAGGTAACGATGGCCGAACTAAAGATGCCGGAACTTAACAGCGTTATTGTTGCAGGCAATTTAACAAAGGACCCTGTATTTAGACAGACTTCCAACAATACACCGGTTGTAAATTTCCACGTCGCGGCAAATAGAAGATATAAAGACAGCAGCAACCAATGGCAGGAAGACGTATGCTACGTTGGCGTTGTTGCATGGAATAAATTAGCCGATAGCTGCAGAGACCGTCTTAGAAAAGGCAGCGCAGTTTTAATCGACGGAGAGCTTCAGAGCCGCACTTTTAAAACCGAAGACGGTAAGAACAGAACTATCGTTGAGATAAAAGCAAAACGAATTCAATTTTTAAATAAATTCAGCAAATCATCGGGTAATGGTGATGATGTTGTTGCGGAATCCGACGAAGCAGATTACGAAGATAATTCGTTCGATAAATTCCTCACCGATGAAGAATCAGATTTGATGAAGGATAAATTATGAGAAATAACAACACAAAAACGCAGACCAAAAAGGTCAAACGTACAATCGATGGCTACATCGATTACAAAGATCAAAAACAGCTTCAGAAATTTCTTACTGATCAGGGTAAGATAATTCCTAGAAGAATTACCGGACTAACGGCTAAACAGCACAGAGAATTAGTCCAAGCTATTAAACGAGCTCGTCATTTGGCAATTTTGCCTTTTGTTTCAGAAGCGGTTAAATAATTAGGAGCGATGAGATGAAAGTTATCTTAAGAAAAAATTTCGATCAGCTCGGCAAAGTTGGCGATATAGTAAATGTTAAGGACGGATATGCAAGAAATTTTCTTATCCCCCGCCAAATAGCATATCACGCAACCAAGGGAAATATTCTGGCATTGGAAGAAGAAAAGAAACAGATACTTAAAAAAGAAGCCAAGGAATTGGAAGCAGCTCAAAACTTTGCTGCCGAACTCGAAAAAATATCCGTTACAATCCCCGTTAAAGTTGGCGAGGAAGATAAAATTTTCGGTACGGTTACGCATCAAATGATTGCCGATTCTTTGAAGGAAAAAGGATTCGACATTGATAAGAGAAAAATAGAAATTACCGAACAGATTAAATCTCTTGGAATTTACAGTGTTGCCATCAAACTTCACCCGAGTGTAACAGCAACGGTAAAAACCTGGGTTGTTCGCGAATAGTAAGCTTAAAGTTCGAAAAGACCCCGATATAATCGGGGTTTTTTTATGTTCCATATAATCTAGGAGTATGCGCTCTAAATTGACTTTTTAGAGGGGAGCGTCTATATTTGATGCCTCTAAATTTGACCGAATTTAATAACTAAAACACTAATCGTAATGAAAGAATTAAGATTTAGAACAATACTGATAGTTGCTGTGATTGCGCTCAGTCTCTATCTACTTTACCCCACCTTCCAGGATTATCAAAATAACAAGAAGGTCTCGGAACAAGTCGATTTGCTTCAGACTTCTTTGAAAAAGGGCAATCCGAATCTTTCGGAAGGCCAGTTGAAAGACCTGCTTTCCGAAAAGAAAGACAGTATTCTTTCCAGTAATCCGGCATACAAAACGGCCAGAGAAAAAAGAATTAAACTTGGATTGGACCTTCAAGGCGGTATGTACTTGCTGATGGAAGTTAATACTTCAAAACTTCTTGAAAAATTAGCTAAACAGCCAGATGATCAATTCTACCAGATTCTCAATGCGGCAGATAAAGAATCCAAGTCGACGGATGAAAATGTTGTTACCATCATGGCAAGAAAGATGAGAGAGAAAGGAATTCGTCTCAGCCGTTATTTCGGTTCCATTCGCGAAGATGATAACACAATTGAGAAGAGATTAGACCAGCAGGAAACCGACGCAGTTTCCCGCGCAATTGAAATTATTAGAAACAGAGTTGATAGATACGGCGTTTCCGAACCAAGCATTCAAAAACAAGGATCGCGGAGAATCGTCATCGAGTTGCCAGGCATTGCGCGTGAAGAAGAAGCCAAAAGATTATTGCAGGGACAAGCGCTCCTGGAATTCAAACTTGTAAAAGATCCGAACTTCGCCATCGGCATAATGCAAAAAATTGATGAGACTCTTGCTTCGTTGAATAAAGATTCCGTAAGCGCAAAGAACCAAAATTCGGCTGCTAAGACGGATACTTCGAAACAGAAGATGACCGAAGAACAATTTGCAAAAGAACATCCTTTCTTCTCTCTTGCAAGAATGATCGATCCTCAAGGAAGAGTTGCCGAAGCTTATGTAAAAGAAAGCGACAGAGAAAAAATCAATTCAATTATGCAGCTCCCCGAAATTAAGAAGGTTGTTCCCGATAACGTTCAATTTCTTTACGAGGCCAAACCGGAAAAAGGTCCGGATGGAGTTAACTACTACCGTATGTATATGGTTAATAAGGAAGCCGAGCTTACCGGCGGTGTAATTGTTGACGCTCAATCGAACATCGATCCTACCACATCGGCTCCCGTTGTATCAATGCAGATGAATGCCGAAGGGGCTCGCGAGTGGGCAAGAATAACAGGTTCTAACATTGGCAAAAGATGCGCAATAGTTCTCGACGGCGCTGTTTACTCTGCGCCTGTTATCCAGGGAAAGATTCCAAACGGAAGTTCTCAAATCTCCGGCATTGGAAATATGGATGAAGCCAAACTTTTGGAAATAGTTTTAACCAACCTTTAACAGAAAATGTGTTACCAAATTCTATTATATATTTAAAATTCGGATATGATTTTAATAAACCTTTAACAAAAGATATATTACCTAAATCTTTAAA
>JAKAHQ010000393.1 GCA_021814855.1 Bacteroidota bacterium
TAGGATGCTTTCTGTTACTGGCATTGGTTTTTGTCCTTTAATCGCATATTTTTCACGAAATACTGGAGATTCTGGATTTAATGATTCGCCTCCAATAGTTCTTCTATCGTTGAAATAATCGTCTAACTGCTCGCGAAGTTCGTTGAGCGGGCTTGTATTTGAAACAAGCTTTTTTGTTGTTAATGAATCCTTCTGGGCATGGAGGACCGAAAATGACAACAGAACTAACAAAAATATTTTATGCGCCGAATGTATCATGAGCTTTTTTAATCTCTTGGTAAGATAACTTCCTGAAAGCGCCAACTGGAATTCCTTTAACGTCGAAACCGCCAAAATTTATTCTTTCCAACTGATCCACAAAATATCCCAGCGCAGCAAACATATTCTTTACAAAATGATTTCTTCCTTCAACAGTCGAAACGAGAAGCTTATTCCACTGCCCTTTTCTCAATGACGTAATCGATTCAAATTTGCTTTTCCGTCCGTCCAGCCGTATTCCGTTCAACAATTTTATCTTGTCCGTTTCCAATAATTCTTTGTTAAGAGCAACTTTATATTCGCGGGGCACTTTATTGCTTGGATGAGTAAGGAAGTTGGCAAAATCGCCGTCGTTTGTTAAAAGAAGCACTCCAGTTGTGTTATAATCAAGTCTTCCGACCGGAAAAATTTTTTGCTTGGTATCAATTAACTGCAAAACTGTTTTTCTACCTTTTTCGTCGGCAGTTGATGTGATAAATCCCTTCGGTTTATTTAACAGGTAATAAACTTTTTTCTGCGGTTTAATTTTCTCGCCGTCGATAGAAATTATATCCGCATCGGGATCAACTAGAAAAGATAAATCCGTTACCGTTTTTTTATTGACTGAGACACGACCCTCTTTAATAAACTCTTCGGATTTTCTTCTTGATGCAATGCCGCATTCGGCAAGAAATCTATTCAATCTTGTTTTCATTATCAGAATCGTATTCCGTTTCGCTGTCTTCGTGTTCATAATCGTCTTCAAGAGAAGATTCGTCGCCCGCTTCTTCTTCGGCCACTTCTTCAACGCCGTTCATCATAATTCTTCTCTTCTGTTCCAGAAAATCTTCGTCTTTCATAATTTCTTCAATCTCCCTCGGTTTCGGCAAATCGCCAATTGCCCTGAGGCCGAAGTATTTCAGAAATTCATCCGTTGTACAGTAAAGGAGAGGACGGCCCACCGTTTCGGCTCTTCCTTGAATTGTCACAAGATTTTTTTCGAGCAAAGTATTCAATGTATAATCCGAGTTTACACCGCGGATCATCTCAAGTTCCGGTTTTGTAAGCGGCTGCTTGTATGCAATAATAGCGAGCGTTTCGAGGGCAGCCTGGCTTAATCTTCTGCGGCTTTTTTCCGACGATAAGTAACCGACATACTTTGCATGGTCCGGTTTTGTTGCATGAACAAACCCGTGGGCAATTTTTAAAATTGTTAAAGCGCTGCCGTCCAACTCATATTTGGCATTAAGTTCGTCAACAGTGGCTTCAATATCGTCGTTGCCTATTTCAATTTCGGAACCGTCGATTGATTTAATCGCGTTAATTATTTCCGACGGGGCGATCGGATCATCCGAAGCAAAGATTAAGGCCTCTATAACAGATTTATATATATTATCCATCAGCCAACCCGTAAATTATAAAATCGTTTAGATTAGTCGACTCGCGCAAGCCAATCCTGCCGGCCTTTACCATTTCCAGCATTGCGATAAACGTAACCACTATTTTTATTCGATCTTGAATTTCAACCATTAACTCGATAAAGCTAATTGTGTTTTTGCTTTCCAGTTTGCTTACTATGTAATCCATCTGTTCATCAATTGTAACATTGAATTTCTTTATTTGATGAAGCGGCTCGGCAGGTTTATCCAGCAAAGCTTTTTTGAACGCCTTTATCAGGTCGTAGATTGTTATATTCTTTAGCAACACGTTATAATCGTTCGGTGTTTCTTTCTCATCGTGCTCAAAGTTGCCCCGGTAATTATACTTTCTTTGATTCGCTTCCATGTAGGAAAGTTCTTCGGACATTTCCTTGTAACGCTTGTACTCAAGCAATGCTCTCACCAAATCGGCGCGAGGATCAATTTCATCGCCCTTCTCGTCAACATCCCGCGGAAGAAGCATCTTTACTTTTATCTGCATCAGCGTTGCGGCCATTAAAATAAAATCCCCGGCAACCTCAAGGTCGAGTTGTTCAAGAAGATGAAGGTACTCCATAAACTCTTTTGTAATCCTGGAAATAGGAATATCGTAGATGTCGAGTTCATCTCTCTTGATAAAAAAGAGCAACAAATCGAGTGGTCCTTCAAATTGCTGTAATCTTATTTTGTACACTTTAACCCAGCTTCATTTTCTGACGAACTTCTTCAATTGTCTGATTGGCCGCGGCTTTTGCCTTTTTCTCGCCTTCAATTAAAATTTCTTTAACGCTGTCGATATTCTTTTCGTAAGTGCGGCGTCTCTCAATTATAGGCGAGAGAAATTCATTTATCTTTGCCGCGCATCTTAATTTGCATTCAACACAGCCGAGTACTCCGCTGCGGCAGTCTCTCTCGATGGCTTCAACTTCGCCCGGGTTAAATTTCTTATGATAGGTAAATACCAAACAGATTTCCGGTCTGCCAGGGTCGTTCTTTCGTAATTTTTGCGGATCGGTAACTGCTTTGCGAAGTTTCTGTTTTACTATTTCGGCGTCATCGGAAAGCAAAATTGTATTGCCCAAGGATTTACTCATCTTTGCATCGCCGTCCAAACCGGGCAGCCGTGCAAACCTCGTTAGCAGAGGTTCCGGTTCTGGGAAAACATTCCCGTATTGATTATTAAATTTTCTTGCTATCTCCCGTGTAATTTCCACATGCGGCACCTGATCCTCTCCCACCGGTACGGCTTCGCCTTTGTAGAGAAGAATATCGGCAGCTTGCAGAACGGGGTAACCTAAATGTCCGTATATAACATTTTCGATATTGAAATCCCTTAC
>JAKAHQ010000394.1 GCA_021814855.1 Bacteroidota bacterium
TAATTCTTATTCGATTAATAGCTTTATAAATAACGGCCCGGCAAAATAATAAAAATTCTTGGTTTACTTAATCAGGACTAATTTTTTAGTATTCGAAAAATCAGCTGCCTGCATCCTATAAAAATATACGCCTGAGGCATATCCTGCATTGGCGAAGGCCCCGCTTGCAAGTTGTCTTCCGGAAAGTGTCCGCGATGAAAGCCGAACACTATACCTTCCAGCCTGCTTTTCTCCGTTAACCAAAGTAGCAACTTCATTACCAATTATATCATAAACCTTAATTGTTACAAAACTTGTTTTTGGGATAGAGTAATTTATTGTTGTAGTTGGATTAAAAGGATTGGGGTAGTTTTGTGATAAACCAAATTCCACCGGTATATTATTTAAGTAATGGGCAGATGTAATTCCGGGGAAAAAATATGCGGTCGATTTCTTGATTACGGAATTAAACGAAGTATCGCTGGCGGTAGTTTCCAGGGGAAATCCCAAATAAATTAATTTACCCGTGTTGGTTGAATTTCCGAACGTTCCCGAGTATTCTATTCCCGCGCCCTTGTTGTTCGAATATTTCATGCAAATTGTGCTGCCGCCAAAACTCCCAATTTCATCCGGGTAATTAACCTCATAAGTTTGGCCGAAATAAAAACTCGCTCCGGCAAGGGAGGAACCATCAATCCCGCTTACTGAATTGGACGCCGAATTATCCGAAATAAAATTCGCCTTAAGGTAATTATTATAAAAACTTTTATCGCTGCTGCTTCCTTTATAGAACAAGTCCCATCCGACTTCACTTCCGGATACAAAAAAATTTCCGCCGCTTTCCAGGTATTTAATAATGGCCGCCTGTTCCGAAGAGCTAAAAGTTTCATCCGCAGTGCTTTCATCTCCCAGCATCCAGTACACTGCGTTATAATTGTTCAGGTTAACCGAGGAGTCCAATATCGCTGTGTTTTTAACAGATTCAAAATTAAGGTTTAACGATGCAAGTCCCTTTCCATATTGCAAAGCAAATATAGTCCCTTTCCCCCGCCAATCCCCGCTTTCCCGATTAAACCCATCTACAATTAAAATCTTTTTACTTCCGTTTGGCATTCCCGCACCCAAAACGTTCGACCAATTGCTTTCGCTAAAAAAAGGCGGATTGTTCAACACGCTCGATACTCTGTAATATTCCGAGTTACTGTTCATTGCAAGGGTTGTACTCATCGAACGAAGAGCCGATTCATCTAAGATTAAGTTCCAGTTGGTACCGTCATTTGATTTATAAAGCCTGTAACCTTTTACATTTGTTGTATCGCAGCTCCATTGTAGAATTACTTTTCCACCTGCTTGTTTTAATACACTCAGCAATACGGGTTGATTAGTTGAATAATCGTTAACCATTCCGTTGTAGTAGCGCGGAGTATATGCAGTTAAATCGGAAGGAGCGTATGTCCAGTAGGAAACATCCCAATTTCGTGCTGAAGATTCAATTACACGCAAAGCGCCGTTGGAAGTTTTATCAATAAACATTCTTACATGTCCAACTTTATGAATTGCATCTCCCGGCTTCAAATTATCCCAGCTTGAATACTGCGTAGTAATGGAAGGCATATCGCTTGTGGAAGAATGATAGCTTAACTGCCAGCAACGGCTAACGAAACCAGAACAATCTACTCCTACGGCATAATTTGAAACTCCGGCCGTATTTATGTCTCCCGCATATCTGCCGTTTTGTAATCCGCTGCTGAATTGGGAAAGAGTGCTAAAACCGCCCCACATATAGGGTATTCTTGCATTCTCCCCTGCAATTAACCAGCCGGGGGTTCTCACCATATCGCCATCCGGTCCTCTTACATCGGCAGGCGCAAGATTACTTGTTTTACAGGTGTACTTGAATAATGCATAACTTTCGGCTATTCTTAATGCGGTTGTTCTGCTCGACGAAAGAATTCCGGCAATTTTATTTATACCGGTTTCAGCATCTTTTATTGGAGCTGCATAGTTATAATTCAACTCAAAATTATATTCTGCGGGATACGAAATTTTAGCCGCTGTAAACTCCGTAAGTCCGCTCAATTTAATTATGGATATTTTTTCCTTATCGGAAATTAATTGGTAAAGATTTCCCGCAGCATCTATTTGGAAATCCCGAACCATGTATAAATATTTAATGGAGGGGATTTCTAAAATTGAAAGCATTTGCCCTTTATCCGAAATCGCATAAATTTCTCTTTGGACTTTCAGAGGTGTTTCAGAAAGATAAGTTTCTATTAAAATAAAAGAATTGCCGCTCGAATCAATCCCGATTAAATCGGCATAAGCAAGATTTGAAGGAAAGTTTATTTTGAATATTTTGTTGAAGTCTGCAATGTTGTAATTTATTTGAAGCTCATTTCTGCTTCTTACATTTACAATTATTTTATCGTTGACCGAATTGGACAACACACCGCCTTCATCAACAAATATATCTTCCTTGTTGAAAAGAAAGGATTTTTTCAACGTCAAATTTTTTTCGGTTGAAGAAGAGGTTGGTTTATCAAACAATAGATCCTGTTGATTATTATTTACAAAATCCTTTGCAATAACATTGTTATATGCTGTTTTTTTTAATTGACTGCCTGCCAAACAATAAACAGTTTGAGAATCAAAATCCCGAATCCAAATATTACCGTTCTCCACATCAAATGAAGATATAGCATATATCCCCGAGTTTTCAATTCGAAGCTTAACCGGAAGTTCCGAATATTTTTTTTCAAGTAACTTTGTAAAGACCGCCTGACCAAATGTGGAGTTAAAGACAAAAGTAATTAAACAAAACAATAAAATATTTTTCATATTAGTGCTGGAGCCATATATATTAAATATTTCTAAAAAAACATTATATAAAGTAAAAAGCGAGCGCCCGACATATGATTTTTCAAATAATACTACGGGATGTATTTTTCATTTATGGATTTAACTTTATCATTTACGATTTCAAAATTGAAAAGCTTATGCTTAAAGCGTTT